>NZ_JBSFFY010000020.1:0-130000 GCF_053596315.1 Streptomyces sp. NPDC001732 | reverse complement strand
GGGCAACGGCAAGGGGCAGATCTTCGTGAAGGGCGAGGTCATCAAGACCGTGCCCGAGTCGAAGATCGTCGAGACCTTGATCGAAGAGGCCCTGAGGATCGCCGAGGGCATGGACGGCACCGGGACGCCGACGGGGGCTCCCACCGTCACCGTGAGCTGAAACGGAATCAGGAGAGGGGGCCCGAGCATGACGATTCTGGAAAGCATCCGGGGGCCGCACGACCTCAAGGCGCTGGACGCAGCACGACTCGACGAACTCGCCGACGACATCAGGAAGTTCCTCGTCCAGGCGGTGGCGAGGACCGGCGGTCATCTGGGACCCAACCTCGGCGTGGTGGAGCTGTCCATCGCCCTGCACCGGGCCTTCGACTCGCCCGTCGACCGCATCCTCTGGGACACCGGGCACCAGAGCTATGTGCACAAACTGCTCACCGGACGGCAGGACTTCTCCAAGCTGCGCGGCAAGGGCGGACTGTCCGGATACCCCTCCCGCGAGGAGTCCGCGCACGACGTCGTCGAGAACTCCCACGCCTCGACCGTCCTCGGCTGGGCCGACGGCCTCGCCAAGGCCGACCAGGTACTGGGACGCGACGACCACGTCGTGGCCGTCATCGGTGACGGAGCCCTCACCGGCGGCATGGCCTGGGAGGCGCTCAACAACATCGCGGCCGCGCGGGACCGGCCGCTGATCATCGTGGTCAACGACAACGAGCGCTCGTACGCCCCCACCATCGGCGGCCTCGCCGACCATCTCGCGACCCTGCGCACCACCGACGGCTACGAACGCTTCCTCTCCTGGGGCAAGAGCGTGCTGCGGCAGACCCCGGTCGTCGGACCGCCGCTGTACGAATCGCTGCACGGCGCGAAGAAGGGGTTCAAGGACGCCTTCGCCCCGCAGGGCATGTTCGAGGACCTCGGGCTCAAGTACGTCGGGCCGGTCGACGGGCACGACATAGCGGCCGTCGAATCCGCCCTGCACCGGGCGAAACGCTTCCACGGCCCGGTGCTGGTGCACTGCATCACCGAGAAGGGCCGCGGCTATCCGCCCGCGCTCCGGGACGAGGCCGACCGCTTCCACACCGTCGGCGTGATGGATCCGCTGACCTGCGCACCGATCGCCCCGCCCGGCGGGCCGTCCTGGACCTCGGTGTTCGGCGACGAGATCGCCCTGATCGGCGCCGAGCGGCCGGACGTCGTGGCCGTCACCGCGGCGATGCTGGACCCCGTCGGGCTCACCCGGTTCGCCGAGGAGTTCCCCGACCGGGTCTGGGACGTCGGCATCGCCGAACAGCACGCCGTCGTCTCCGCGGCGGGGCTCGCCACCGCCGGACTCCACCCGGTCGTCGCCGTCTACGCCACCTTCCTCAACCGGGCCTTCGACCAGGTGCTGATGGACGTCGCGCTGCACGGGTGCGGGGTGACCTTCGTCCTCGACCGGGCCGGGGTCACCGGGCCCGACGGGCCCTCGCACAACGGGATGTGGGACATGTCCGTGCTCCAGGTCGTGCCCGGCCTGCGGATCGCCGCCCCGCGCGACGCCGGTGAGCTCCGGGCCCAGCTCCGTGAGGCCGTCGCCGTCGACGACGCCCCCACCGTGGTCCGGTTCCCCAAGGAGCCGGTGGGGGAGCCGGTACCCGCGGTCGGCCGGATCGGCTCCATGGACGTGCTGCACCGGGCGGACGACCCCGACGTGCTGCTCGTGGCCGTCGGCGCGCTCGCCCCGGTCTGTCTGAAGGCGGCGGACCTGCTGGCCGGGGCCGGACTGCGCTGCACCGTCGTCGACCCGCGCTGGGTCAAACCGGTCGACGGGGAACTGCCCCCGCTCGCCGCACGGCACCGGCTGGTCGCCGTCGTCGAGGACAACAGCCGGGCAGGAGGCGTCGGTTCCGCGGTCGGGCAGGCCCTGCGGGACGCCGGGGTCGACGTACCGCTGCGGACGTTCGGCATCCCCGAGCAGTTCCTCGCCCACGGCAAGCGGGCCGAGGTACTGGCCGACATCGGGCTCACGCCGGTGGAGATCGCCGGACGGATCAGCGCCGCACTGGCCGCCAAGGAGGCGGCGACGAGGACCGAGGAGAGCGGGGAATGACGGACGACGACCCCAAGGGCTTCGACCTGGCACGGCTCCTCGCGGAGCGCGGCGCCGAACGCTACGAACTGCACACGAAGCACCTCAACCACCAGCTGCCCCGGATGCTCCGCACCATCGGCTTCGACAAGGTCTACGAACGGGCCGAGGGCGCGCACTTCTGGGACGCGGACGGCAACGACTACCTCGACATGCTCGCCGGGTTCGGCGTGATGGGGCTCGGCCGGCACCACCCCGTCGTGCGCAAGGCCCTGCACGACGTGCTGGACGCCTCGCTCGCCGACCTCACCCGCTTCGACTGCCAGCCGCTGCCCGGCCTGCTGGCCGAGAAACTGCTCGCGTACAGCCCGCACCTGGACCGGGTGTTCTTCGGCAACAGCGGCACGGAAGCGGTCGAGACGGCCCTGAAATTCGCCCGCTGTGCCACCGGCAGGCCCAGGATCCTCTACTGCGCCCACGCCTTCCACGGGCTGACCACCGGCGCCCTCTCCGTCAACGGCGAGGACGGCTTCCGGGACGGCTTCGCACCCCTGCTGCCGGACACCGCGATCGGACTCGGCGACCTCGACGCGCTGCGGCGCGAGCTGAAGCGCGGCGACGTGGCGGCGCTGGTCGTCGAACCGATCCAGGGCAAGGGGGTCCACGCCGCGCCCCCCGGCTTCCTGCGGGAGGCCCAGGAGCTGCTGCACAGGCACAAGGCCCTGCTCGTCGCGGACGAGGTGCAGACCGGCCTCGGCAGGACCGGTGACTTCTACGCCCACCAGCACGAGGAGGGCGTGGAACCCGACCTGGTCTGTGTCGCCAAGGCCCTGTCCGGAGGCTACGTCCCGGTCGGGGCGACCCTCAGCAAGGACTGGATCTTCCGGCGCGTCTACTCGTCGATGGACCGGGTCCTGGTCCATTCCGCGAGCTTCGGCTCCAACGCCCAGGCGATGGCGGCCGGACTCGCCGTCCTCTCGGTGATGGAGGACGAGAAGATCGTCGCCCGCGCGCGCCGCGTCGGCGATCTGCTGCGGGAACGGCTGAACGCGCTGGTCGGCCGATACGAGCTGCTGCACGAGGTGCGCGGGCGCGGGCTGATGATCGGGATCGAGTTCGGCCGGCCGTCGTCACTGAAGCTGCGCAGCCGCTGGACCATGCTGCAGGCGGCCCGCAAGGGACTGTTCGCGCAGATGGTGGTGGTGCCGCTGCTCCAGAAGCACCGCATTCTCACCCAGGTCTCGGGCGACCACATGGAAGTGATCAAGCTGATCCCGCCGCTGGTGATCGGGGAGCCGGAGGTGGACCGGTTCGTCACGGCGTTCACCGCGGTCATGGACGACGCCCACAGCGGCGGCGGACTGATGTGGGACTTCGGCCGGACCCTGGTGAAGCAGGCCGTGGCCCACCGCTGACCCAGGTCAAAGACGGTTTTGCCCCAGAGGTAAGAAATTTGCCTCTGGGGCAGGATCCTGGCCCAATGGGAACATGAATCCTCCGGACGAAGGGGCAGTCGGAGAACTGCCCGGAGTCGCACCTCGGCTGCGCGATCTGCGCCGCAGCCGTGGTCTCACCCTGGAGGCCGCCGCCCAGCGGGCGGGACTGTCTCCCGCCCATCTCTCCCGGCTCGAAACGGGTCGTCGCCAGCCCTCGCTGCCGATGCTCCTCGGTCTTGCCAGGATCTACGGTACGACGGTTTCCGAGCTGCTCGGCGAGACACCCCCCGAACGTGACGCGATCATCCGCGGCGGAAAGTTCGAGGGGGCCGAGGCCGACGGCTGGTCGTACCAGCAGGCCGGCGGTTCGGGCCGGGCGATGCAGGCCCTCCGCGTCCGGGTCCCGCACGGTGCGCAGGGCGACCTGGTGCGGGTCCACCCGGGGGAGGAATGGGTGTATGTGCTCGCCGGGCATCTGCGCGTCGCGCTCGGGGACACCGTGCACGACCTCGCCCCCGGCGACAGCGCGCACTACGACTCGCTCACCCCGCACCGGCTCGCGGCCCTCGACCGCGACGGCGCGGAGCTGCTCTTCGTCCACACCCTGCTGCAGAGCCCCGCTGCCGAGCTGTGCCTCGGCAGCGGCATCCACCATCGCTGAGACCGGCCCGGCCGGTCACCAGAGAGGACCGTCATGTCCGATTCGGAGAACTTCGACCCGCTCGGGTCCACGAAGAAGTACGAGGCCCAGGAGCGGAAGTTTCCCCGCGGTGTGGTGATCCGGCTGTTCGCCTACCTCATCGCCGGACACATCTTCGCGGCCTTCCTGTATCTGCTGTTCGCGGTGGCGGGCAAGGGCTGAACACGCCTCGGGGCGGGCCGGTCGCACATCCCGGCCCGGCGGTGCGCCGTGGCCGGCCGGGCACCGCTCCCGCTCACGCCCCGATCCCGGTCGCGCCCTGTGTTCCCGCCCGCGCTTCCCCCTTGTTCAGGACTCGTCGAGGAGCCGGTCGCGCAGCCGCTCGCGGGTCTCGGGGGAGAGCTTCAGCCCTTCGGAGAAGTAGCGGTCCGTGCCGCCCCAGGTCTCGTCGATGGTGGCGAAGGCCGCGGTCAGGTACTCGGCACGGGCCCCGAAGAGCGGATTGAGCAACTCCATCACCTCGTCCGACATGCCCTTCGCCGACATGTCGCTGCGGCGCACCCTGTAGCGGCGGTGGGCGTCGTTGGACTTCAGGTAGTCGGCCTCGATGTCCTCGCGTCCGACGCCGACGGCCAGCAGTGACACCGCGATCGCCAGGCCCGCCCGGTCCTTCCCCGCCGCGCAGTGCATCAGCGCGGGAACGCTGTCCTCGGCCAGTGCGTGCAGGACCCGGCTGTGCTCGGCGGTCCGGTCCAGGATGATCGACCGGTACGAGGCGATCATCCGGTTCACCCCCTTGCCGTCACCGAGTATCGCGTGCAGCTGCGTGACGTCCCCGTCCCGGACCACGTGCCAGAATTCCGCCCCGTCGGCCGGGTCGGAGAGGGGTATGTTCACGCTGCGCACACCGGGCAGCTCCACGTCCAGGCCGTCGAGCCGCCGGTCGGTCTCGTTGCGGAAGTCGAAGACCGTGTGCAGGCCGAGGCCGCCGAGGAAGGCGGCGTCCTCGGCGGTGGCGTGCGCGAGGTGGCCGCTGCGGAAGAGCCGCCCGTGCCGCACCCGCCGGCCGTCCGCGGCGGGCAGGCCGCCCACGTCGCGGAAATTGCGGACGCCCGCCAGTTCGGGTTCCGTCGACGGGATCTGCGGCAGCTGCTGGGTCACGGCGACTCCTGGAGTGTCTGGTGCCGGCGCGAGTCACCGGCAAGGCAACTCCCGCGACGATACGACATCGATTCCTCAGGCAATCATCTTGGCCATTGCCTGTCGATACCCCCGTGAACTCCCTTGCCTCCGAGGCCAGTCCGCCCGGGCCTTCGCGTCCTGGCTCGACGGGCTCGTGCAGATCACCGGCGGCGCCGGCCACGACGACTCCGGACTGTTGCGGCTCGCCCCGGGGAGTCGTACACGCCCGTGTTCGCCGGTCTGCGGAGCGGGCGGGGGTTCGGCGGGGCGAGCCGCGCCTGGCAGCCGGCCCGGGTGATCCCGGACGCGGAGAGCCTCCGGCCGGCGCACCAGCGACCGGGCCGGGCTCGGCGACTGGACACCGAATCCGGACCGCTTTCCCGACGGTCCGAGGCCGCTCGCGGACGAGGTGTGCACTCGGCATGCGGTCCGGCATCCGGGTCGAACCGGAAATGGTCGGACCGGAAAGTGATCTCTATCGCGCACATCCCGACCGGGTGCAGCACTTCCCGGGCAGGAAGCGGACCGAGTACTGCAATCAGCTGGTGCTGAACCTGGCCCGTTCCGATGTGCGGGAATATCTCCGGGAACAGTTGGACGCCCTGCTCTCCAGTGCCCCATCGACTATGTGAAATGGGATTTCAACCGCTGTTTCACCGATGTGGGACGGTCGGGCGAGGAGTACCCGCAGAAGATCTGGACCGAGCAGGTGGCCGCCCTGTACGAGCTGATCGACCGGCTCGGGGCCGCGCACCCCTCCGTCGAGTTCGAGTCCTGCTCGGGCGGTGGCGGACGGATCGGCCTGGGCATCCCGTCCCGCACGGACCAGGTGCGGACCTCCGACAACCCCGACCCGCTGGACCGGCTCGCCATCCAGGAGGGCTTCGGCCGGATCCGCCCGGCCGGGGTGATGGCCGCCCGGGTCACCGACAGCCCGAACGTCCAGTTCAACGACAGGGTCAGCTCCCTGCGCCTCCGCTTCGTGAGCGCGATGGCCGGGGTGCTCGGCACCGGCGGGGACCTCGCGGAGTGGAGCGAGGAGGAGCTCGCCGAGGGGCGGGGCCGGGGGATCTGTACAAGGAGATCCGGCCGGTGGTGCAGCACGGCTCGGTACTGCTGCACCACCGGCCGCACACCGGGCTCCGGGGGCCTCGACGCGCGCGTGCCGAGGCTCCGGAAGGGATGACGCGCGAACCATGTCCATAATGCGCATTTTGGGGTAACTTGCCCCGAATGTGCGGGAGATGGTTGTCCGCTCGTGAGCGGGATCATATCCGTGACGGTGTGTGGCGAAGCGACGGTCGGGTATTCCGTGCGCGGCGCGGAAAGGCAAGATCCTTAATCCACGGAGTGTGACCGGAATTCCGCACCGATTTCCCGGCGCGGAATCCGGCATGGAACCCACGGCTTGTTCTCACCGTCCCGGCTCGCCTACGGTCACCGTCAATCAATCCGGACGGACCGCCCAATCCTGCCGCCGCCCGGAATTCGCACCCAATGATCGCGTGGCAGGAGCGGGGGAACCAGGTAATCCGCCGACCGGGAAATCCGGCCGGCTAGGGGTGAAGTCGCGCTCGCGCGGCCGGGCATCTCCAGCCCGAACCCGACAGCTCACCTCGCAGGCGCCGGAGAGGAAATACTTCATGCCCATATCGGGTAAGCACCGTCGTCCCAAGGCCGGCCCCATCGCCCGCGGCGTCGTCGCGGCGAGCGCCGGCGGCGCCGTCATCGCACTCCCGCTGCTCGGTGCCACCGGCGCCCACGCCGCGGAGCAGGCCGCCCCGGCCGTCATCCCGCAGAAGGCCCCCGTCACCGCCACGCACGCCCAGCCGGTCGCGCAGAAGCAGGCCCCCGCCACCACGACGTACTCCGTCGTCCCCGGCGACTACCTGTCGAAGATCGCCACCGAGCACCAGGTCCAGGGCGGCTGGCAGAAGCTGTACCAGGACAACCGCGAGGTCGTCGGCGCGAACCCCGGCCTGATCTTCCCGGGCATGAAGCTGGTCCTCGCCGGCAAGGCGTCCGGCGGCGCCGCGGCCACCGGCGCGGGCACCGGCTCGTCCCTCCCGTCGAAGGCCCCCTCGGTGCCGTCGGCCGTGAAGAAGTCGGCCCCGGCCAAGTCCGCGCCCGCCGCCACCGAGGCCAAGGCCGCGACCTCCGCCCCGGCCGCCCAGAGCACCGGTTCCGGTTACGCCCACCCGGTCCCCGGCAACCACACCACCGCCTACCGGGCCTCCGGCGCCAACTGGTCCAGCGGCAGCCACACCGGGATCGACTTCCCCGTCTCCACCGGCACCAGCGTGAAGTCCATCACCTCCGGCACCGTCGTCACCGCAGGCTGGGGCGGCGCGTACGGCAACCAGGTCGTCGTCAAGCACGCCGACGGCCGCTACTCGCAGTACGGCCATCTGTCCTCGATCTCCGTCTCGGCGGGCCAGACCGTGGGCACCGGCCAGCAGGTCGGCCTCTCCGGAGCCACCGGCAACGTCACCGGCCCGCACCTGCACTTCGAGGTCCGCACGGGCCCGGGGTACGGCTCGGACATCGACCCGATCGCCTACCTGGCCTCGCACGGCATCTACGTCTGACCCGTACGGCCGGGCAACCGGACGGCGGAATCCGACCCGAGCGAAACGGCAAGGGGCGGTGCGCGGCGGCGCACCGCCCCTTCCGCGTATTCCCCCTTCTTCAAAACTGACCGGGTGGTCTATCTCACCTCCCGTCAACCCCTCATTACGGTCGCGTAGGTCACATTCAGCGGTGCAGGATAAGCGTTTGTGGCAGACGATTCGAGAAAAAATCAACGTGGCGTCACCAACCGACATGGTGTCATCGGGTCGTACGCGGCGATCGGCGACAGCTTCACCGAGGGCGTCGGCGACCCGGGTCCGGACGGGACCTTCGTCGGCTGGGCGGACCGGTTCGCGGTACTCCTCGCGGACCAGCTCCCGGACACCGGAGCGGAGGCGGACACCGAAGGCTCCGCGCACGGGGACTTCCGATACGCCAACCTCGCCGTACGCGGACGCCTCCTCGACCAGATCGTCGAGGAGCAGGTGCCGCGCGCCAAGGAACTCGCCCCCGACCTGGTGAGCTTCTGCGCGGGCGGCAACGACATCATCCGCCCCGGCACCGACCCCGACGACGTGGCCGAGCGCTTCGAACGCGCAGTCGCCGAGCTGACCGGATCGGTCGGGACGGTCATGATCACCACCGGCTTCGACACCCGTGGCGTTCCCGTGCTGCGCCATCTGCGCGGCAAGATCGCCACGTACAACGCCCATGTGCGGGCCATCGCCGACCGCTACGCGTGCCCGGTCCTCGACCTGTGGTCGCTGCGGTCCGTCCAGGACCGGCGCGCCTGGGACGACGACCGGCTCCACCTCTCGCCGGAGGGGCACACCAGGGTCGCGCTGCGCGCCGCCCAGGTCCTCGGCATGGAGGTGCCGGCCGACCCCGACCAGGAATGGCCGCCGCAGGCCCAGCGCGGCACGCTCGAAGTGCGGCGCGACGACATCCACTGGGCGCGCGAGTACCTGGTGCCATGGATCGGCCGACGGCTGCGCGGCGAGTCCTCCGGCGACCACGTCGAAGCGAAGCGGCCGGACCTGCTGCCGCTCTAGGCGCTCTGTCGGGCGACGTTCGGTGTTCTGTCCGGCGCCGTTCGCGGGAAGGGGCGACGGAAGGCCCCTCCCCGCGAACGGCGCCCGACGGTGGCCGTACGCCGGACGGACCGGGCTCTCAGGCCCGTTCGAGGAGGGACGGCGGCAGCGACGCCGGTATCCGCTCCAGCACACCGCCCGCGAAGACGTCGTACAGCGGCAGCGTCTCCAGATGCACGTAACCGATGTGGCAGTCGCAGACCGCCAGCGGGCAGGCCCGCGGCCCGAGCGCCCGCCGGTAGCTCCCGTCGTAGAGGTTGCCGAGCTCCGCCGGGACGAAATGGCAGCGCCGCACGGTGCCGTCGCCGTCCACCGAGACGACCGACTCACCGGTCCGGCAGGGCAGCCCCGCCGACCGGTGCGGATACCGGCTGTACGGGAAGAGCGGGTCGACGGCCGTCCAGCGGTCCGCCTCCTCGTCCGTGTAGGTGTGGCCCTCCGCGGCGTTCACCCACAGATAGACCTCCTCCGGCAGCGCGGCACGCAGTCGCCGCGCCTCCGCCAGATGCTCGTCGAGCCCGACGACACCGACGCTGTGGCGAACGCCCAGCGCGCTCAGCTCCCGGCACTTGCCGAGGAACCTCTCGTACGGCGTCTGCCCCGGGTGGTACGTGCACCAGAGCGCGATCTTCTCGCGGTCGGCCTCCCCGGCCTCGGCCAGCCACCCCGTACGGCTGCTGAGATTGGTCTGGATCGCGACCCGGCGGACGTGCGGGAGCCGTGCCAGCTCGACCAGCGCACGGCGGTACCAGGAGCGGACCAGTCCCTCGCCCCACGGGGTGAACAGGACCGAGAGCCGGTCACCGGTCTGCGCCGCGGCCCACGCGGTGAACCGCTCCAGCGCGGCGCGGTCGGCACGCAACTGCTCCCGGCTGTCGCGCCGCTTGGCGAACGGGCAGTACGGGCAGTCGTAGTCGCACGAGGAGAGCGGGCCGCGGTAGAGGACGGTCAGATCCATGGACGCGCTCACCTCAGTTCGTACGCGGCCATCGCGGCCCGTACACCGGGGGAGAAGAGCTCGGGCCCCAGGGCGTCGGAGTGGGCCAGGCCCTCGGGGGAGAGCCGCAGCAGCCCGGACCCGCCGGCCGACGCGTCGAGCCAGCCGCGGGCCTCGAAACGGGCCAGCTCGGCGGGGAAGTCGTCGGCGGGCGAGGTGCCGAACCGACCCCGGTAGTCGTCGAGCCGCAGCCCCTCGGCCTGGAGGACCGACTGCAGGAGGTGACGGCGGCGGGCCTCGTCGCCGTCGACGTACCGGCCGACCTCGGCGCGCGAGAAGTCCTCGGTGGCGGTGTAGCCGTCGATGATCGCCCGTACCTCCCGCATCTCCACCGCGTAGTCGAAGGAGTAGTGCAGTCCCGTGGTGTACGAGCGGGCCCCGCAGCCCAGGCCGATCATCCCGTCGGTCTGGCAGGCGTAGTCGTCCGGACCGTCCGTGCGCGGGGCGTCGGCGCGGCGGAACATCCGCATCGAGACCTGCTCGTACCCGTGGGCGAGGAGGTGGTCCCGGCCCGCGCGGTACAGGCGCAGCCGCTGCTCGTCCCAGGCCGCGTCCGCCGCCCCGCCGTCGGCGCCGAGCCGCCCCAGGCCGGTCAGCGGACGCACGTACAGCGGGTAGAGGTACAGCTCCTCCGGCCGCCAGCCGAGCGCCGCGTCCAGCGAGGTGCGCCAGCTGTCCTCGGTCTGTCCGTCGATGCCGTAGATCAGGTCGATGTTGAGGACCGGGATCCGGGCGTCGCGGATCCGGTCGAGCGCCGCCTCCACGTCGGCCCGGCGCTGCGGGCGCACGGCGGCCCGCGCCTCGGCCTCGACGAAGCTCTGCACCCCGATGCTGATCCTGGTCGCGCCCCGGTCGGCCAGGACGGCCAGGCGGTCGGCGGTCGCGGTCGACGGCGAGGTCTCGACCGACAGCGGGACGGAGCGCAGATCGGCGCCCATCCGCTTCTCCGCTGTGTCGCAGAGCCGGTCCAGCTCCGCCGCCGTGAGGAACGTGGGCGTGCCCCCGCCGAACGCGGCCGCGGCGAAACGCACCGGCCCGGCGTCGCCCAGCGCCTCCCGGACGGCCAAGGCCTGCCGGTCCAGCGCATCGAGGTAACGGGTCGTCAGCTCGTCGGGTGCGCCGATCCTGGTGAAGAGGTTGCAGAAGCCGCAGCGGACCTCGCAGAAGGGTATGTGGAGATAGAGCGAGAGCGCGTCCCTGCGTTCGTCCGCCCACAGCTCGCGCAGCTCCGGCCGGTCGGCGAGCGGCCGGTAGGCAGTCTTGTGCGGGTAGGCGTAGACATAGCTCTGGTACGGCCGGACGGCCGGCGCGGCGGTCGTGGTGCGGCTCATGGTGCGGTGGCCCCCGGTTCCAGGAAGAAGTGCGCGTACGGAACGGTCCAGACGGACTCGTGACCGAGCCGGTGACCGGTGTAGCCGTCGTCCCCGTACGCCGTGCCGTGATCGGAGCACACGATGGCGAAGCAGCGACGGCGGCTGCTCGCGGCGGCGAAGAGCCGGCCGATGTGGGCGTCGACGTACTCCAGGGCGGCGGCGTGGGTGGCGCGGGAATCGCCCGCCTCGCGAGTGGCCCCCGGCCGGTGGAACCAGTTGGGCTGGTGCAGGGCCGACACGTTCACGAAGAGGAACAGCCGCTGCTCGGCCGGGAGTCCGGCCACGACCTGCTCGGCGCGGGCCACCTGCGCCTCGAAGGAGGTGGGCGACGCCACACCGAACTCCGGTTCCCAGTGGCTCTCCTGGAACATGTCCGGCAGCACGGAACCGAGCGGCGGCTGCCGGTTGAAGAAGCCGACACCGCCGATGCACACCGTGCGGTAGCCCATGTCGACGAGGGCGGACGGCAGATCCGGCCGGTCGAAGACGAAGGTGCCCGACGCGGTGGACTCACTGCCGGCGAAACGCGCCGCGAACAGCCGGGGATGCGGCCCGGGACCGGCCGGTGTCGGCAGGAAGCCCGCGAAGATCGCCTGGTGGGAGGCGTAGGTGAAACTGCCCGGCGCATGGCGCTTCTCCCAGACCCCGCCCGGCAGATGGCGCGCCAGGTTCGGGATGCGCCCCGCGGCGGCGAGCTCCACCGCCACGTCGTGACGCAGGGTGTCGAGGGTGACGAGCAGCAGATCGTGGCTGCCCACGATCTCGCTCATGTCCGGTTCGCCCAGGTGCGGGTTCCGGGCGTCCGCGGGGGCGGGCGCGGTGTCAGGCGGTGGAGGTTGCACGGTGGTTCCCTGCTCTGTTCTGTACGGCGGCGACCTGTGCCGCGTAGGTGTCCAGTCCCTCGGCGCCGCTGCCGGGAAGTCCGGTCAGCCGCGGCAACAGGTCGCCGAAGGCGTTGACCTCCCCGACGGCGAAGCGCCGCCAGTCGGTCGAGGGCAGCAGATCGACGCCCACGCACAGCGTGTCCGGGAAACACGCCGCCGCCCGTTCGCACACGGCCAGGGCGTCGGCCCAGCTGCCGCCCGCGGCCGCGACGGCCGCACGGACCTCGTCGAGGCTTCCGCGTTCCCCGCCGAGGTGAAGATTGGTCATGGGGGAGCTGCTGGTGCGCACGACGGCGTGGGTGGCCCTGCCCGCCACCACCACGACCCGCAGATCCGTCGCCCGGCCGTGCCGGGTCGCCTTGGGCAGCCAGCGCTCGATGTGCAGCCCGTCGGGTGCCAGCGCGTCGACGATCGCGGCGATCTCCGGCTCCGTCGTGCAGCGGCGCACCCGCAACGAGTTGAACAGCCGGCCGGACGCGTCGCGCTCCACCGACGTGGTGGCCCTGATCCGGCCGGGTCCGGCCGTCTCCACCGCCAGGACCCCCGACGCGGACGAACCGTGCGCGAGCTTCACGAAGACCCGGGGCGTGCCCAGGGCCGCCATCCGCTCGCGCACGTCCGCCCAGCCCCGCACCACGGGCGCTGCGGCACCCGACGTGGGCGACGCCGGGACGGGCACACCGGCACCGTCCAGCACGGCGTGGCAGAGCCGCTTGTCGAACAGCACCGCGGCCTCGTCGGGATCGTCGAGCAGCACGGACCCGGCGGCCTCCGCCGCCCGCGCCACCGCTCGGACGGCCCCGGTGAACCGGGCGTACCAGAGCGCGGTCCCCTCGACCCTGGTCGGATCGTCGACGGCCCTGAGCAGCCGCTCCACCTCGGCGTCCTCGCCGGGCGAGTCCATCCGCACGGTCTCGCCCGCACGGAAGACGGCTCCGCCGCGCAGGACCTCCAGCCAGGGAACCACGCGCGCCGCCGGCAGCCCGGCGGCGCGCACGGCGTCCTGGAAGAGCGTGACCCGGCGGTTGCCGGGCACACCCACGACGGCGAAGCGCGGCGCCGGGCCGTCCGTGCTATTCGCTGACGGCGACATAGCGGTAGTCGTCCTCTTCCGGGTCCCAGTCCTCGACGTCGCCGATCTCGGCGTTCACCCGCTCGGGACCCAGCAGGTCCTTCAGGCGGTCCACCAGCGGGGCGCCGATGTAGTGGTGGTGCAGGTCCAGCGAGGCCAGATGGGTGAGGGGCTGGCCCGAGAGCAACGCCTCGGCCCCCTCGTCGCCCAGCGAGCCCATCGCGAGGGAGAGCGACTCCAGCCGGGCGACGACCGGCGCCGAGGCCACCGCCGCCGCGATCTCGTCCTGGATCTCGCTGTTCTGCAGCCCCAGGTGGCGCAGGGCGGGGAACGCCGCACCGGACAGCAGCGGGGCGAGGTCCGAGACCGTCGTGTCGCCGCCGTACTCGGTGACGCCGAGCCAGAGTTCGAGCCGCTCCAGCGCGGGCAGCTCCGACGCCCCGACCGCCCGCACGATCTCGGCCGGCAGCCCGCCGGACTCGAACCGCAGCGACTTGAGCGCCCGGTGCCGCACCGGTCGCAGGGCGAGGACGTCCTTGTCACCGACCGGTTCGCCGCAGCCGCGCACCGTCAGCTCCTCCAGCTGCCCGAACGCCTCGACCACCGGGGTGATGTCGCACATCTCGAGCCAGGACACCTCGCACTCCTCGCCGACCACATCGGCGAGGAAGAGCGCCCGCAGGGCCGGGAACCGGTCCGCGTGGCCGGTCAGCAACTCGACGACGGGGGCGAAGCTCTCGTACTCCTCCTGCCACCAGGGGCCGATCAGCAGGGCCCGCACCCGCGTCGTGTCGACCGTGTCGAGGAAATGCCGCCACAGCGCGCCGAAGGTCAGGTCCCCCTGCCAGGAGCTCTCCAGCCGCCATGCCACCGAACCGGCGTCCGGCAGGGGGGCGGCGGGGGTTTCGTCAGGGCCGGGCAGGGTGAGGACGGGCAGGCCGTGGAACGTCTCGGGGTGTTCGATGTCCGACACCGCGCATCACTCCGCGACCGACGTGTAGCGGCCTTCGACGCCGCGGTTGCCCCAGGGCTCGTTGCGCTCCGACACGTCGACCTGCACGCCGTGCGGTTCCAGCGCCCCGGTGACCCGGCTCTCCATCGCCGCGGTCATGAAGTGGTGGTGCAGATCGAGCCGTTCGAGGTGGGTGAGCGGCTGACCCTCCAGCAGCGCCGCCGCGCCCTCGTCGCCCAGCGTGCCGTTGGACAGGTCGAGGACCCGGAGCTGCGCGACGACCGGGGCACTGGCGACGGCCGAGGCGATCTCGTTCTGCAACTCGCTGTTGCGCAGGCCGAGATGGGTGAGCCGGGGGAAGCGGGTGCCGGAGAGCAGCGGGGCGAGATCGGCCACATCGGCGTCGCCCCCGTACGCGGAGACGCCGAGCCAGAGGTCGAGCCGCTCCAGCGCGGGCAGTTCGCTGTCCAGGATGCCGCGGACCACGCCGACCGGCAGCCCCCCGGTCTCGATGGTCAGCGCGCGCAGCCGCTCGTGCTTCGAGGGCGGGAAGACCAGCTCCGAGCCGCCGCGCACCCCCAGTTCGACCAGCTCGGGGAAGGTGTTGAGCAGCGCGGTGACGTCCGACTGCTCGATCCAGGAGATCTCGCTCTCCTCCATGATCAGGTCGCCGACGAAGACGGCCTGCAGCGAGGTGAACCGGTCGGCGGCGGCGATGACCAGATCGATCGGGTAGGACGAGGTCTCCTCGTACGACTCGCCCCACTGGCCGATGATCAGAGCCCGCACCCCGGCCGGGTCGACGGCCCGCAGGAACGCCTGGAACGCCTCTTCCCAGGTGGTGTCGTCCTCGTACGGCTCGATCGAGATGCGCCAGGCTGCCGCGTCGGCGGCCTGCACGGGCGCTTCCTCCGCCGTGTGCTGGAACTGGACGACGGGAAGGCCGAAGAACTCGTGCAGATGGTCCACACCGGACATGACCCTGGGCTCCTGGTACTGGGGGACGACTGATGTCCCAAGGTTTATCAAGCCGCACTGACAACGGCACGACCGGGACCGCCCGCGGAGGGGTGGCGGGGCTGCCCGTGAGGACTGCGCCGCGGTCGATTGTCAGACCCCCGTCGTAGCGTTTTCTGCGTGGCCGGCACAGCGGGTGCGGCCGTCGAGGGGAGACGTCTGTGTACCGGCAGGGCGATGTACTGATCATGTCGTTGGAGGAGTCGGGGGTGCCCGCGCATCTCCTGGAGGCGCCGGGCGAGCCGAGGGACGCCCGGGGCCGCATGGTCCTCGCGCTGGGCGAGGTCACCGGCCACGCCCACGCCATCCAGGGGCCGGGCCGACTGATGCGCGAGGCGGGGGCGTTCGGGCCGATGCTGCTCCACCTCCCCGAGGGCGGACGGGTGGTGCACGAGGAGCACGCGACGATACCGCTGCCGAAGGGCTGGTACCGAGTGGTGCGCCAGCGGGAGTATGCGCCGGGAGCGGTCCGCATCGTCGCGGACTGACGCGCCGGGGCCGCCCGGCGGCACGCCGAGGAGCGGTTCGGTGCACGGCGGCGCGCCGGATTGTTGAAGCGCGCCGGAGGACGCGGCGCACGAGAGCACCGGAACACGCGCACACGCACGCACCTCCCCGCGGAAGACGGGGACGGGGCGCGCCGCGCACCACGCACAGGACACTCCGTGCGCAGAGGCTGCGCACGGACGCACGGACATACGAAACACACGGAATCAGGGGACGGGGAAGACCGATGCAGTACGTGGACTCATGGCGGACCGTGGCGGCGGCGACGGGCCCGGCGGACCGGACAGCGGCCGAGGACGGGCTGCGGCTCGCCTACCGCAGCGCGGGACTCGCCGAGCCGGAGCGGATCGTCTGGGTCGAATCGCCCCGGGCCGCGGTGGAGGCCGTCAAGAAGCTGGTGGACGCCGGCCGCTCGGTGCGAGACGAGGTACGGACCCGGCCCTGGGCCCAGGAGCGCCGCCGGATGTACGACGAACTGGGCCCGGCGGGCTGGTCGGCCCTGTGGTCCGCGACGGGGGCACAGCTGTGGGAGACCACGGCGGCGCTCGCCGACCGGATCAGGGCCGGGGTCGTCGCGGACCTCGCGAAGCGCCCGGAGGACGAGTCCGATGTCCGGCTGGTGCTGCTCGACGCCGTCCTCGGTCAGCACGACGCGGCCTGGCTCGCGGCCTTCGACGGCCGGGGCGACCGGCTGAACGGTCTGGCCGAGGTCGCCAGGAACGCGGGCTGGTGGTGGCCCTACGAGCGCGTCGTGGTGATCAGCGAGCGACCGCAGGCGCTGTACCGGGACGAGGCGGGGCGGCTCGACCGGGGGGACGGCCCCGCGCTCGCCTACTCCGACGGCTTCGCCCTCCACGCCTGGCGCGGCATGCCGGTGCCCGCCGAGTTCCTCGACGAGCTCAACGCGCTGACCCCGAAGCGGATACGCGAGGAGGAGAACGCCGAACTGCGCCGCGTGATGCTGGAGTTCTACGGTTACGACCGCTATCTGAGCGAGTCGGGCGCCGAGCCGGTGCACCGGGACGAGACCGGTGTCCTCTGGCGGATCGCGCTGGACGGCGACGAGGACGTGGTGATGGTCGAGGTGGTCAACTCCACTCCGGAGCCGGACGGAACGCACCGGGTCTACTGGCTCCGGGTGCCGCCGGGCACGCGGACCGCGAAGGCGGGGGTGGCCTGGACCTTCGGGGTCGGGAGCGAGGAGTACGCCCCCCTGCAGCAGACCTGACCCCCGTCGGCCGGACGGCGTGCCGCCCCGTACACGACGGGGCGGACGAATCCCAACCCTCGGCCTCCGGCGGAGGGGCCCGACCGGTGTCCCGCCGACCCGGCCCGGTCCGCCGATCCGACCCGACCTGGTCAGGTCCGTCGCCCCGGCCCGTTGTTCCGGTCCGTCGGCCGGGTATGCGGGTCAGCTCGTCGGGTCAGGCCGTCAGCGTCGTGTGGTCGATGCCGAGTTCGCGGGCGAGCGCCTCGTCGGTCCAGGCCAGCAACGTGGTGCGGGAGAGCGGGCCCGCGTACGACATCATCTGCACGGCCAGGCCGTCCAGCAGGGCGGTCAGCCGCCAGGCCGCCGACATCGGGTCGTCGCAGTGGAACTCACCGGCGGCGGCGCCCTCCTCGATGACCTCGGCCAGTTCCGCCTTCCACTGCTGGTCGAGGTCGGCGGCCACGTTGCGCAGCGCCGGATCGCGCAGCGAGCCGGCCCAGCCCTCGATCCACAGCCGCCAGCCCTTGGCCTGCCCCGTCGGCGCGTACCAGCGGACGGCGGCACGCAGTCGGCGCACCGCGCTCGTGCGACGGCCCAACAATTTGCGCAGATGGGCGAGATCGGCCTCGGCGGCATGGGCGAAGGCCGCCGCTACCAGCTTCTCCTTGGTCGAGAAGTGGTAGAGCACGAGTGCGTTGCTCACGCCGAGCACGGAGGCCACATCGGCGATCCGCACCGCCGCGACCCCTCGTACCTCGATCTGCTCGACGGCAGCGCACAGGAGCTCTTCGCGTCTTTCCGCCACGCTCAACCGCACTCTTGCCACGGCGTCACCCTAACGAATATGCCTCTGGCGGAAAGACCGGGGGCGGGACAGTGCCCGGCCCCGCCCCCGTCCGTCAGCGCTGCGCGGGGCGTTCGAGCTCGCACCGGTCCTTGAAGCCCTGGCTGGTCAGGCCGAGTGCGGAGTTGGTCCGAGAACGCATGTTCTCCAACGCCACCATGGCCGTGAGCTCGACGAACGCCTTCTCGCCCAGTGCGGTCCGCAACCGCTCCACCAACGCGTCCCCGGTCTCGGGCGGGGTGACGCTCATGCCCTCCGCGTACTCCATGACGTCGCGCTCCAGCGGGGTGTACGCCTCGCTCTCCCGCCACACCGGCACATCGCGCAGCTTGCGCGGGTCCATGCCGTGACGGTGGTTCTCCCAGTAGCCGAAGTCCATGCACCAGTTGCAGCCGACCGTGGCCGCGGACGCCATCACGGCCAGCGCCTTGAGCTGCGGGTCGAGCTTCTTCCAGCGGCCCGCCGCCAGTTCGAGACGGAGCAGGGACCGCAACACCCCGGGGTGGTGGGCGTAGGCCCGTACGGGATCGATGACCTTGCCGTACGTGCGGTTCGAGTACCACGACACGGCGCGGAACAGCAGGGTGCGGGGCGGGTCGAGCGAGATGCGGGCAGTCATGTCCATTCTCCTTCGGTACGACGTGGATGCCGTCCGCCGACGCCGTGGGACGCCGTCGGCGGGCCGTTCACACCGATGCGACGGACGGCGGCCCCACGGATGTGACACGGGACGTCGGCGGAAACGGAATCCTGCGACGGGCACGGACGTTGATTCCTGCATGACGGGATTCGACGTACGACAGGAAACACTGCTCGGGCTGCTCGCCGGGGAGAACGGCGGAGTGCTCGTGACACTCGGGCGGGACGGCAGGCCCCAGCTGTCCAATGTCAATCACTTCTACTATCCGCAGGAGCGCATCGTCCGCGTCTCGATCACCGACGGCCGGGTGAAGGCCAGGAACCTCCGTCGCGACCCGCGGGCGAGTTACCACGTCACCAGCGCGGACCGCTGGGCGTGGACGGTGGTGGACGCCGCCGCCGAACTGTCCCCGGTCGCCGCCGAGCCGCACGACGCGACGGTGGAGGAGCTGATCACGCTCTACCGCGACGTCCAGGGCGAACACCCCGACTGGGACGACTACCGCGCCGCGATGGTCCGGGACCGGCGCGTCGTACTGCGTCTGCACATCGAACACGTATACGGACAGTTGCGTGGCTGACGTGGCCCGCCCGGACGGCCGCGCCGTGGGGCGCTCCGCCGATCGTTCCGCTCCTGCACCCTCGTACCCCCCACCCACAATGGGACAGGGCCGACCCCCTCAGGAGATGCCGTGACCGGCGCCGATCCCTTGCCTCCACTGCGCGCCCGGCTGCGTGCGCTGCGTCCCCTCGCCTTCGGCGCGGACCCGGACGGCGCCCGGATGGAACGCATCCGCCGCTCGCCCAACTTCGCCGACGGCGTCTTCCGGAACCCGGTGGGGGCGCGGACCAGGCCGTCCGGTTCCACCCTCGAATTCGCCAAGGTCTACTTCCGCAAGGAGGAGCGGGCGCGCCGGGCGCCGACCGGCACCGTGCCCGTCCACGCCACCACCTACGCCGATCTCGCCGAGCCGCCCGCCACGGGGCTGCGGCTCACCTGGATGGGGCACTCCAGCGTGCTCGCCGAGATCGACGGCCGACGAGTGCTCTTCGACCCGGTGTGGGGCGAGCGCTGTTCGCCCTTCCCCTTCGCCGGGCCCAGACGGCTGCACCCCGTGCCGCTGCCGCTCGCCGCGCTCGGGCCGGTGGACGCGGTGGTGATCTCCCACGACCACTACGACCACCTCGACCTGCCGACGATCCGGGCCCTCGCCGGTACGGGCACGGCCTTCGTCGTCCCGCTCGGGGTCGGCGCCCACCTGGAGCGGTGGGGCGTGTCCCCCGACCGGATGCGCGAGCTGGACTGGAACGAGACCACGAAGGTCGCCGGGATCGACCTCACCGCCACCCCGGCCCGGCACTTCTGCGGCCGCGGCCTGCGCAACCAGCAGCACACGCTCTGGGCCTCCTGGGTCGTCGCGGGGCCCGAGCACCGGATCTACCACAGCGGGGACACGGGCTATTTCCCCGGCTTCGAGGACATCGGCGCCGAGCACGGGCCGTTCGACGCGACGATGATCCAGATCGGCGCGTACTCCGAGTACTGGCCCGACATCCACATGACACCGGCCGAGGGCATGCGAGCCCATCTGGACCTCCAGGGCGGCAAGCCGCTCGGCGTGATGCTCCCCATCCACTGGGCCACCTTCAACCTCGCCCCGCACCCGTGGGCCGAGCCGGGCGAGGGCACCCTCGCCGCGGCGGAGGACGAGGGCGCCGGAATCGCGCTGCCGCGCCCCGGCGAACCCTTCGAGCCCACGGCGCACACCGTCCCCCGCGAGCCGTGGTGGCGGGAGGTGGCCCCGCAGCCGGTCGAGCGCCGCCCCGCGGGAGCGGCCAGGACCCCGGGGCTCCCGGCCGGCGCGGCGGACGGCTCGAAGACGGCGGCCCGGGACACGGCCGCGGAGTCCGGCCACGCCGAGGTGGCGCCCACGGTGTGACGCGATCGCCGGAGCGGCACGGGCAGGCTCGGTACGGGCGCCGGAGCGGTGCCAGTGGTGCGACCGCCGGTGCGGCGACGGCGTGGCGCGACCGTGGGGGCGACCTCGGCCCCGCAGTGCGTCCGGGACGGCACCCGGGCGCGCCGCGCGGACCGCGTGTGACACGGCAGACGGATCGGCCCGTCCGGAGGAACGGACGGGCCGATCCGTTTCATGTGCTCATGGGCCTGCTCCGCTCCGCCATTCGGGTGGTTGTCGAGCGGGCGGCGATGCGGAGTAATCGGTCTTTCGTGCGAGCTCTCATACCAGAGCGGGACGGATGGCGGGCAAGTTCGACAACTGCCCGCCACGCCCGCGTGATGGACGACTACCGTGTGTGTCCGGTGATCAACGGTGGGCTCACAATTTTCGGGCCTGCCCGACCGATGAACCGAGCCTGACCGACCACCGTAGGTGCCACCGCATGGATGCCGATTCCTGGTGCCCCACGTACCGAGGACACTGATGTCTCAACTTCGCGCACCCGCAGCGCGACCGGAACGCCGAGAGGGCGGACGGCACGGCCGACCCGGTGCCCGTTCCCATTCGGCCGCGGCCAGACCCCGTGCCGCCCAGCCGTCCCCCGAGGCGCGTATACGACCCCAACTGCTGCGCACCGCGGTACTGCCGGCCGTCGCCGCGGTGCTGAGCGGAGCCGCAGCGGTCATCTTCACCGTCCGCTCCACGGGAGCCCGGCCCTCCACCGCACTCTGGATCGCCCTGGGCGCGGCCGGTGCGCTCGCGATCGCCGCGGTGCTGGCCGCGTTCCTCGCCGCCAACCGGGTCGCCACCACCGTCTTCGGGCGGTGCCTGGCACTCCGCCGAACCAGCGTCCAGGGGCAGGCGGAACTGCAGCGCGTGGTGGAACAACTGCGCAACGGCGAGCCGGTGCCCGTACGGAAACCCGCCCCGCCCGTCGCTCCGGGAAGCGACGCCTTCGAACTGCTCGCCCAGGAACTCGGCCGTCAGCAGGAGGCCGCGGTGGCCTCGGTCGTCGAGGCGTCCCGGCTCGCCGACCACTCCGGCGAGGACCAGAAGGTCGAGGTCTTCGTCAATCTCGCCCGACGGCTGCAGTCGCTCGTGCACCGCGAGATCCAGCTGCTCGACGAGCTGGAGCACGAGGTCGAGGACCCCGACCTGCTCAAGGGCCTCTTCCACGTCGATCACCTCGCCACCCGCATCCGCAGGCACGCCGAGAACCTCGCCGTGCTCGGCGGCGCGGTCTCCCGGCGGCAGTGGAGCAACCCGGTCAGCATGACCGAGGTCCTGCGCTCGGCGATCGCGGAGGTCGAGCAGTACCCGAGGGTCAAGCTCGTGCCGCCGATCCCCGGCACGCTGCGCGGCCACGCCGTGGCGGACGTGATCCACCTGCTGGCCGAACTGGTGGAGAACGCGACCGTCTTCTCCGCCCCGCACACCCAGGTGCTCCTGCGCGCCCAGCAGGTCACCGCCGGGCTCGCGCTGGAGGTGGAGGACCGGGGGCTCGGCCTGCCGGGCAACGAGCAGAAGCGGATGAACGCCCTGCTCGCCGACCCCGACCAGGTCAACGTGGCCCGTCTGCTGCAGGACGGCCGGATCGGGCTGTTCGTCGTCGCGTCCCTGGCCCGCCGGCACGGCATCGCCGTCCGGCTGCAGAGCAACATCTACGGAGGCACCCAGGCCGTACTCGTCCTTCCGCAGACCCTGCTGGGCGCGGACGGGGACACCCAGGACGGGAGCGGGGCGGTCCCGGCTCCCCAGCCGGAGGACGCGCACCGCCCGCCGGCCGACCCCGGTGGCCGCCACCGGCCGGACCAGGGCCCCGGCCCGGCCCCGGACCCCGTGCCGGAGCCGCAGACGAACACCGCCCGCCGGCCGTACGTCCCAGGCCAGCCGCTGCGACTGCACCAGGCGCCCGAGCGGACACCGGACCAGGGCGAGGCCCCGCCGCTCCCGCTGCGCGCGGACCGGCCCGCCCCCGCCGAGCTCCGCCCCGAGAACGACGCCGGGACTTCCCGGCCCGAACCCGGAGTGGTGCGCGGCACCATGGGCCGGCCCCAACTGCCCAGACGCGCCAACCAGGAGAACCTGGTCCCGCAGCTCAGGGAAGCGCCCGCGCCGCGCATTGAGGACGAACAGGCCCTGCACGACCCGGGACTCATGGCGGCCTTCCGCAGGGGCATCGAACTCGCCGAGGCCCGCACCGAATCCGAGGCGGACACCGCCCGGGAGCCGGACCCGGGCCCCGAGGCACGGACGGCCCCGCAGGCGTGGCAGCCCCAGGCCCCGCTCGAACCGCTGCCGGTACGGGGACGGACCACGACCGTCACCCCGTACCAGGTCCCCGGCACGACCCCGGCCCCGGGAGCGGGCGCGGCCCCGGCCGACGACCCCCTCGAAACGAACACCTCCAAGGAGTAGATGCACCATGGCGACCGATATGCCGTCCGGTCAGGTCCCGGACCTCGACTGGCTGCTGAGCGGACTGGTCCAGCGCGTCCCGTACACACGCAGCGCGGTTCTCCTCTCCGCCGACGGGCTGGTGAAATCCCTCCATGGCATGGACGCCGACAGCGCCGACCACATGGCGGCGCTGGCGGCCGGCCTGTACTCGCTCGGCCGCAGCGCCGGCGCACGCTTCGGCGACAGCGGCGAGGTGCGCCAGGTGGTGGTCGAGCTCGACTCGACCCTGCTGTTCGTCTCCACCGCCGGGTCCGGCACCTGCCTCGCCGTCCTCGCCGGGCGCGAGGCGGACGCGGCGGTGCTCGGCTACGAGATGACGATGCTGGTCAAGAGCGTCCGGCCCTATCTGATGACGCCGGCGAGACAAGCGGCCGGCGCACCGAGCCCCACGGGGCTGTGAGGGTGTCGGTCCAGCAGGACGGGCCGCTGCTCGACGACGCGGCGGGCCGGCTCATCCGCCCGTACACCGTGAGCAACGGCCGCACCCGTCCGACGGCCGTGCTCGATCTGCTCTCCCTGGTGATGGCCACGGGAACCGAGCCGCAGATCCACCTCGGACCCGAGCACTCCGTCGCGCTGGGGCTGTGCGGCGGCCCCACGTCGGTGGCAGAGATCGCCGCCCATCTGCGGCTGCCCGCAGTCGTCACCAAGGTGCTCGTCTCCGACCTGGTCGACTGCGGAGCAGTCACCGCGCACCCGCCCGCCTTCCAAGACATGCCCACCGACCGATCCCTGCTGGAGGCAGTGCTCGATGGTTTACGACGACAGCTCTGACAGCTTCGGCAGCCCCGCCGCGTACGAGAACAACGCGGGCTCCGAAGGCTACGGAGGCCGGGGGAGTCATGGCGACGACGGAAACCACGGCATCCCGCAGACCTACGGGCAGGCGCAGGACTACGGCAGCCCACAGAGGTACCCGACGCCCCAGGACTACGGGACCCCGCAGAACTACGGGGAAGCCCAGAACTACGGGACCCCGCAGAACTACGGAACGCCCCAGGGTTACGGAAGCCCGCAGGGCTACGGAGAGGCGCAGAGCTCCGGGGGCCCGCAGGACTACGGGAGCGGGCAGTACTACGGCGACGCGCACCACTACGGGGACGCACCGGGCCGGGGAACCACCGGGGCGCAGCTCGGCGCAGTGCCCTCGCAGGGCTCACCGGACCACGGCGCCGGACCGGGCTTCGGCGACCCGCAGAACCACGGCATCGGACCGGCCCACGGCGGCCCCGGCGGCGCCCAGGACCCCGCGGGCTTCGGAGGGCCCGCCGACCCCACCTCCGCCGAAGGCTTTCCCGTCGCGCTCAAGGTGCTGGTGGCGGGCGGATTCGGCGTCGGCAAGACCACGTTCGTCGGCGCGGTCAGCGAAATCGCACCGCTGAGCACGGAAGAGCTGCTGACCCAGGTCAGCGCCGCGACCGACAGCCTCGACGGCATCGAGTCCAAGACCTCCACCACCGTGGCCATGGACTTCGGCCGGATCACCCTCGACGAGCAGCACGTGCTCTATCTGTTCGGCACCCCCGGCCAGGAACGTTTCTGGTTCATGTGGGACGAGCTCTCCCAGGGGGCGCTGGGAGCGGTCGTGATCGCGGACACCCGAAGGCTCGCGGACTGCTTCGCCGCCGTCGACTTCTTCGAACGGCGCGGCATCGGATTCATCGTCGCGGTGAACGAGTTCGACGGCGCCTTCCGCTACGCGCCCGAGGAGGTACGGGCCGCGCTCGACCTGGGGCCGGACGTGCCGGTGGTGCTCTGCGACGCCCGGATCGCCAGCTCGGGAACCGGCGCCCTGGTCACCCTGGTCCAGCACCTGATCAACGCCACTTCGGAACAGGCCCCGTTGACCGGCTTCGGGGCCCACCCGTGACCCGGAGCGCCACCGGACGGATGCTGCTCACGCCCGTCGACCGCGACGCCCCCGTCCGCACCCGGCGGCTGCGGACCCTGGGGCTCGGGGAGCGTGCCGACGCATCGTTCGACAACTTCGACGCCTTTGCCGACCGGGTGGCCGAGGTGACCGACGTGCCCTTCTCGATGGTCAACTTCATCGACGGGAACCGGCAGTTCTTCGCGGGACTGCACACCCCGACCGGCACGCACCGCGGCTCCGACCTCGGAGCCGCGGCCGCGGGCAGCAGCCGCAGCGGCCGGTACGTGGCGCTCGACCGCGGCTACTGCCCCCACGTCGTCGTACGGCGCAAGGCGCTCGTCCTGGAGGACGTCTGCGACTACCCCCGGTTCGCGGGCAATCCGGTGGTCGACGAGATAGGCATCCGTTCCTACCTCGGCGCCCCCCTCATCGATCGCACGGGCGTCGCCCTGGGCGCCGTCTGCGCGGTCGACACGGTGCCCCGCCCCTGGGGCAGGGCCGGGCTCGACACCATCAAGTTCCTGGCGCGGGAACTCGTCGGACACATCCACCGGCGGGAGGAGAACGGCATCGGCGTCTGAACCGCACCGTCCTCTCCGGCCCGCGGCCGGACCCGTGAACCGGCCCCGCCCCGCCCCGGGCGCCGCGCCGTATCAGACCTCGACCGTCGTACCGTCCAGGAAGGTCAGCACCACCGAGTCCGCCCCCGCGTGCACCCGCACCGCCTCGCGCAGCGCCTCCGGATGCACGGTGTCCCGGGACAGGGCGACCAGCGAGACATGGACGCTGCGACCGCCCGGATGCGGGCGGCTGCGCAGATACGGGATCGCGGAATGCGGACCGTACGCGTTGGACTGGACGTCACGCGCCACGGCGGCCCCTTCGGCGCCACCGTCCCAGCCGTGCAGCGCGATCAGGGCGCTGCTCAGCCCGTCGGCCGTCCGGGCGAGCGCCCAGTCGGGGCCCGACACGGCGAACGGGCTCCGCGCGTGCGCGACCGCGTGACCGCCCTCCCGCACCACCGCGCCCTCGGGCGCCTCGACCCGGTGCACCCGGATCTCCCACGGGCCGTGCAGCACGCTCGTCGTATCGATCCGGTACGAACGCTCGTCATCGGGCAGCCGGGCCGCGTACCAGGAAGCGGCGACCCGGTCCGCGCAGCGCAGCGGATGGATGCGGCGGCGCCGGGACGGAGTGCCGTCCGGGGCCACCAGCGCCAGGTGCCCGTCGATCGAGCGGGCCACCGCGTGCGGGGCGGCCTCCGGCGCAGTCGCCGTCGAACAGGCGAAAGCGGAGTAGTGCGGATCGGCCGTGCCCTCGGACGGGTCGGCCACCTCGTCGTACGGCGGGTTGTGGTCGCTGCCGTGGTTGATCAGCCGGACGATGCCGTCGTCGCGGGTGCCGTGCAGCAGCCAGCCGGGGGCGGGCAGCGCCGTGTACCGGTCGGACTCCTCGACGGGCAGCGGGAGTTCGCGCGCCGTCCACACCGCGTGGTCCGCCGGGAGCAGCAGCCCGAGGAAGCCCTTGCTCGCCCAGTACGGCGAGGCGGGACCGGAGTAGGGCTGGGTGGTCGGCAGGAACGTGTCGTACCAGCCCAGCGTCAGCAGCCCTCGCTCGTCCGGCACCCCGCGCTCCACGAAGTGCCGCATCGTGCCCGAGGCGAGCCGGCGGGTGAGCCCCGGCGCGAGCGGGGTGCAGTCGGCCAGCGCCCCCATCCACACCGGCGCCAGGGCGGCGAACCGGTAGGTCAGCGAACGGCCCTGGTGCACCGGAGCGCCGTCGGAGCCGAAGAAGTGCTGGTAGTCCTCCAGGAACCGGCCGAGCCGCTGTCGGTAGACCTCCGTCCGGCCCCCGTCGTCGGCGCCCGCCATCCGCGACCACAGCAGCGGGTACAGGTGCATCGCCCAGCCGATGTAGTAGTCGAAGTTCCGACCGTCGCCATCGGTGTACCAGCCGTCGCCGACGTACCAGTCCTCGATCCTGTCCAGGTTACTCTCGATGTCCGACCGGCTGTACGGGGCGCCGACCGAGGCGAGGAACTGCTCGGACACCACCTGGAAGAGCCGCCAGTTGTTGTCCCAGGTGCGCCCGCCGACGAACCCGGAGAACCAGTCGACGACCCGCTCCTGCACCCGGGCGTCCAGCCGGTCCCAGATCCATGGCCGGGTCTCGTGCAGCGCCACCGCGACCGACGCGGCCTCGACCATCTGCTGCGAGCAGTTCGTCAGCTCCGGCCATGCCTCCCCGCTGCCGGGGTCCGTGCCGGCGGCCAGCCCCGCCGCGTACCGCTCGACGAGCGCCGGGTCGACCGCCCCGCCCGCGCCCGCGATGCGGCAGGCGGCGAGCAGGAACGACCGGGCGAACCCTTCGAGACCGTCCGAGACGACCCCCGACCAACTGCCCCGGCCGGGCAGCCGGTACTGGGCGAAGCCGGGGGTCGCGTACGGCACCAGCGCGTCCAGCATCCGGTCGGCCGTCGCCTCCCAGTGGGCCCTGGTCCATCCGGTGCGGGAGGACAGGAGCCGGTCGGGCGGCGGCAGGTGCAGATGCGGTGCGACGGACACGGTGGTGCTCCTCGGAGGGGTTGCGCGGGTACGGATCGGTCAGGAAAGCACGGCTCGGTGGGTGTGGCCGCGGGAGCCGCCGACGGCGACGGTGAGCACGGGCCTGCGGCCCGGGGCGACGCTCACCGAACCGTCGGCTTCCACCACCGACCGCACGGGGAACGGCAGCTCGACCGAGAGCGTGGTGAGCATCCGCCCCGGGTCGGCGACCGCGACGCGGACCCGCCCGGCGTGGTGCTGCACGAGCACCGAGGCCGGGCCCGACGCGGTGATCCCGGCGGCCGTCCCGGGGCCCCAGAAGTTCACGGCGGTCAGTCCCGCCCGGCGCACCTCCACGGCCTGCGCGGTCGCGTCGTTGGCGACGATCCGCACCGGCCGGGACCGCGACCAGGCGGCGGTCGCCACCGCCGAGGCGCCGGGCAGCAGCACATAGGAGTAGCGGGCGTCGGTGGGGGAGGAGCCGTGGTCCACCCACAGCGTCAGATAGCGGCGGGTGACGGGATCGACGGTGCCGCCGGTGTCCGCACCGGAGTTGATGTCCCGCCAGGCGCCGGTGCGCTGTTCGCGCAGGGCGTGCAGGGCGGTCCCGTCGGGGAACACATAGCCGCCCACCCCGTCCAGGTGCGCCCACCGGGCCCCGTCGAACTCATGGGCCCAGCCCTGCTCGGCGGGCTGCCGGACGCCGTCGACCAGCAGCCGGTGGCCGCCGTCGGCGCCCAGGTTGCGGTTCTCCACGACCGTCTCGATCCGGCGGCCGTCACCCGCCGTGATGCCGGCCCCGAGCGCGACCACCGCGTTGTCCAGCAGGAACCACGACTTCCTGGCCCGCAGAGTGGTGTCCGGGGCGCCGAGCACCTCCATCGCGGCCGCCACATACCTGCCGTCCAGCACGGCTCCACCTGCGACGGCGTTGGACGGACGACGGGTGGACGTGCCCGCGCCCGTGCCGAGATCGGCGCGCGGCCGGGTGTCGACCGTGGTGCCGGGGAGCCGGTACGGATCGACGGTCGGCCAGAAGCCGTCGTTGTACTGCCGCAGGTCGTCGCCGTCGTACAGGTACGTCATGCCGTCGCCGGTGTACCAGCCGTGCAGGTTCTCGCCGTTGCCCGCCTCGTACGCCGAGATCCGCTTCGACGACAGCGACAGCGCACAGGCCCAGCCGGGGCGGCGGTGCACCACGCGGTCCATGTCGGCGAAGACGGAACTGCCGGTCGTACGGGGCCCGACGGGGACGGCGTCGTCGTTCAGGACGGCCTTGGCCAGGGCGAGTTGGGGCAGGGGCGCGAGGGTCTCGAAGGGAGTGGCGCGGTTGCGGACCAGCCAGCCCTTGACCAGTGCACGCCAGCGTTCCGCGTACGCGGCGGGGGCGCCGGACGCCAGGAGCAGGATCGCCGCGAGGGCCGCCGCACCGTCGCGATGGTCACCGGCGCGCTCCCGGGAGACCGCCCGGCCGCGCACCGAATCCATCATCAGCCCGTCGAAGACCACCGGGGCGAAGGTCCGCTCGACGGCCTCGTACACCACCGAGACCTTCGGATCGGCCACCGCCCACTCGGAGCCGGCCAGCAGCGCCAGCAGATGGGCCGTGCCACCGAGCAGCACGACGCCGTACGTTCCGGTGTAGGCGACCACGTCGTGCTGGACGAACGACCCGTCCTCGTAGAACCCGTCCCCCGAAGCGACGTACCGGAAGAGGCTGTTGCGGCCCGAGTCGCGCACGTCGGACAGGGCGTCGCGGGCCGAGACCAGCTTGCCGGGCTCCCGCCCCAGCAGCCCGCGCAGTGCCACGACGACCGCCTTGTCGGTGCGGTTCGCACCGGTCTCGGCGAGTGTGGGGTAGTTGGTGCGGCGGTCCGCGTCCGGGCAGAACCGGTCGACGACCGCGAGGTAGTCCGCCAGATCGGCGGCGGGGAGCCGGTCGCGCAGGAGGACGGCGCAGTCCATCAGGGCGCGCGGGGCGCCGATCTCCCAGAACCACCAGTTGCCGGTCTCGCGCCGGGCCGGGTTGTACGCGGTGTCGTGGGTGAGGCGCAGCGCCGCCACGAGGGCGTCCGCCACCTCGGCGCTGCCCGTGAGGGAGGTGCCCCCGGTGGCCCAGGCGGTCGCGAGGGTACGAAGCCGGGTGTAGCTCTGGCCGAAGTTGCCCGGGTCGGTGAGCGGCGCGAGGTCGGACCAGAGCGCGGTGCGCCCCGCGCCGCGGTCGAGGGTGTCCCACAGGCCCCGGGCGGTGGTGTCCAGGGCCGTGAGGGCGGCGGCGAAGTCGGGGTCGGCGGGGTCGAAACCGCCGCCGGTGAGCAGCGTCTCGGCCCGCTGGAGCAGGGTGTCGAAACCGATGGCCGTCGCCTCGCCGACCGCCCCCGCGCCGGGGGCGGCCAGGGCGGTGCCGGGCGGTGCCAGCAGCACGGCGGCGGTGGTGGCACCGCCCGCCACCAGGAGGGTTCTTCTGCCGATGTCCACGGTGGACTCCTTGTCGCGGCGGTCAGTCGGCCAGGGTGGACGGGTCGACGGGGGGCTTCGGGAGGTTCAGCGCGGCCAGCTCGGCCCGGCCCGTGGCATCGATCGGGAACGCCCAGGTGTTCACGAAGAAATCCGTCAGGTCGTAGCCGGCGACCCGGCTGGAGCAGGTGGCCAGGGTCCGGTAGCGCTTCTCGTTCTCCGTGTAGTGGGACTGCGGGTTCTCCTCGCGGACCAGCTTGTGCATCCGGGGCCAGAAGTCCTCGCCGAAGGCCAGCTCCAGCTGGCGCAGCGGGACGAGCTTCTCGTACGCGCCGAAGGACTTCTCGTACGTCAGCCCCGGTGTGCCGAACTTCTGCCGGGCGGACTGGAAGTAGGTGAGGCCCGTCTTCGGGTCGACGGTCAGGAGGTTGGACGGCTGCCCGAGGGTGCGCTGCGCGGCCAGCGAGTAGATGTTGACCGTGACCTCGGTCAGGCCACCGGGCTTGTAGGCGAACTGCTGGTGCAGGTGGCCGAGTTCGTGGTAGAGACCCCAGCCGCGGGTCCGCAGCCCCTCCACGGTCGTGGCCCGGTCGAGGTAGGCCCGCGGGAAGCCGTTGTAGCCGTGCGTGGCATAGGCGCCGACGCCGCTGGGCACCTTGCTGACCTCGGTGAAGTGGTACGGGCCCGCCTTGCGCCGGTGCACCGGCTTCGAACCGTCCAGACCGCTGATCCGGGCGTGCGACTCGATGATCGTCTCGACCAGTTCGAGCAGCGCCGCGTGGTCCTGGTCCCGGTACAGCAGTGCGCCCTCGCGGGTGAGCGTCATGATCGTGCGCGGCGCGTGGAGTTCGACGTACGGCGACGCGGTGAGCGTGTCCAGCTGCTGCTGGTAGTCGGCCTCCGTGGTGCGGCCCAGGGCGAAGACCGGCATGGGCACGGCACCGGAGCGGAACAGCACGCCCGCCTTCTCGCCGTTCCCCGTCAGGGTGAGGTAGACCGGCCCGCCGTGCGGGTCCGTCACCGTGTTCGCGCCCTCGACGAGCGGATGGCTGCGGGGCTCGGTGATCTCGCCGTAGTAGTCCCAGGCACCGATCCAGAGGGTGGGCACCAGACCGTCGTACGCCTGGACCGTGAGGGAGAGGGGCGTGCCGCCGGGGACGTACAGGCCGGTGGGCTGGAATTCCGAGCCGCGCAGGGCCTGTCCGAGCCGCAGCCGCTCGGCCTCGGCGGCCGGCCGGGCGGTCACGGTGAGCCTGACCGGACGCGACCCCCGGGGCCCGGCGGTGGTGTCGGCCGTGGCGGCTCGGGCCGTTCCGGCGCCGAGCGCGAGCGCCGCGCCCGCTCCGGCCGCCGCGGCGAGAACGGAACGGCGGCCGACGGGGGAGGAGGCGGAGAAGGACGTGGTGGTGGAGCCGGCGGATTCGGCGGACATGCGCATGCAGAACTCTCCCTGCGAACGAGTGAGGGGCAGAAGCGTGCGGAACGGGTGCTGCTCGGCGCCAGCATGTAAGCGGTTGCTACAAAGAGGCAAGAGGGGGTGGAGAGTTACTGTTATTTTCTATGGCCGACCGCGGACGGGCGGGAAGTAACCGGTCACATGCCGGTGGGCCGTCCGGAGCGCGGCGCGACGGAATCGCGTACCACGATGTGGGTGCCGAGCCGCAACGCGCCCGTGGTGGGCTCGCGCCAGTCGTCCTCGTCCCCGCCGGTCACGGCGAGCCGCACCGCCTGGCGGCCCATCTCCTCCAGCGGCACATGGACGGTGGTGAGGCGCGGACGCAGCTCCTGGGCCACCGGAATGTCGTCGTACCCCACCAAGGACACGTCCTCGGGGACCCGCACCCCGGCCTCCTCCAGCGCCTGCGCCGCGCCTGCCGCCACCATGTCGTTGGCGGCGAACACCGCGGTGAAGTCCGGTCCGCCCCGCAGCAGTTCGGCCATCCGCCGGTGACCGAAGCCGCGGCTGAAGGCGCCGGGGTGCACCAGGTCCGGATCCGGCGCGACCCCGCGCAGCTCCAGGGCCCGCCGGTGGCCGGCCAGCCGGTCGCGGGTGGTGGAGAGCTTCGGCGGACCGCCGAGGTAGAGGATCCGTTCGTGCCCCTGCATCAGCAGATGGTCGGTGATGGCGAAGGCGCCGCCCTCGTTGTCGTACTCGACCGCGACGGTCGGGGCCTGCTCGCCCAGCGGCGGCCTGCCGCACAGCACCAGCTTCGATCCGCCCGCGTCCAGCTCGCGCGCTCGGCGGGCCAGTTCGGTGGTGTAGCCGCGGTCCGCGATGGAGCCGCCGACCACGACCACCGCGTCCGCCCTGCGCTCGTGCATCAGGTCGATGAAGGCCAGCTCGCGCTGTGGATCGCCCTGGGTGCAGCAGACCAGGCAGAGCCGCCCGCCCCGTGCCGCCTCCCGCTCCACCCCGCGTGCGATGTACGCGTAGAACGGGTCGACGACCTCGTTGACGATGATGCCGACGGTGCGGTTGGAGACGCCGGCCAGTGCGCGGGCGTGGGCGTTGACCACGTAGCCGAGCTCGCGCATCGCGGACTCGACCCGCTCCCGGGTCGCCTCCGCGACCGGATAGTTGCGGTTCAGCACACGGGAGACCGTGGCCGTCGATACGCCCGCGCGCCGCGCGACGTCGGTGACCGTCGCACGCCGTTGTCCGTCCGCGGCTGTGCTCTGCCGGCGCATCCGGCTCACCCCCTGGAGGCTGTTGTGTGACGCCGAGCCTAGAGCCTGCGGGGGGACGGGACTCATGCGATCCTCCCCAGGTCGGCCCGGTGCACCGGGTGTTCCAGTGCCGTGCCCCGCGCGTACCGTGCCAGTTCGTCGACGGCCAGTGCCCCGAGCCGCCCCACCTCGTTGCCCTGGGCGCCCGCCAGATGCGGGGTGAGGAAGACGTTGGGCAGGTCCCACAGCGGGTGGTCCTCGGGCAGCGGCTCGGGATGCGTCACGTCGAGGACCGCGTCCAGCCGCCCGCTGACCAGGTGCCCGGTCAGCGCCTCGGTGTCCACCAGCGGTCCGCGTGCGGTGTTGACGAACAGGGTGCCGGGGCGCATCAGGGCGATCCGGCGGGCGTCGATGATCCCGCGCGTCTCGGGTGTGTCGGGGGCGTGGACGGTCACCACGTCGCTGGTCGCGACCAGGGTGTCCAGGTCGGTCGGGGTGACGCCCAGCAACTCCGCCTCGGCCGCGTCGACATAGGGGTCGTGGAGCAGCACTTCCGCGTCCAGGACCCGCAGCAGTTCGATGACCCGGCGGCCGATGCGGGACGCCCCGACGACGCCGACGGTCAGCCCGTGCGTGCCCAGCCAGTGCTGGCGGTCGAGGTCGGCGTGGGTGCGGTGGGTGCGCCGGGTGCGGAAGAGGTCGGCCAGCGGGAACACCCGCTTGGCGCCCATGACGATCGCCGCCAGGGTGAACTCGGCGACCGGCACGGCATTGGCGGCGGCGGCCGATGAGACGACGAGCCCGCGGTCGAACGCGACCGGGGACAGGAAGGTCTTCACCGTGCCCGCCGCGTGGATCACGGCCCGCAGTTCGGGTGCCCGGTCCAGCAGGGCGGCATCGACGGGCGGGCAGCCCCAGCCGGTGAGCAGGACCTCGGCGCGGCGCAGCGCAGCCGCGGCCTCCGGGGAGTCGAACTCGCTGATCACGGACGGCGTGAGAAGGTCGGCAGTTTCCTCGAGACGGGCCCGTACCGGTGGCGGAAAGACGTCGTCGAGCAGGCCGGGGCTCATGACCAGGACCGTGCGCGGTCGTCGCGGGGACGCTGCCGCAGCATCGCTACCGGAATGAGCCGGTGCCCCTTCGGTGGTTCGCACCCTGCCTCCGGATAGTAATCGTGTTCTATGGAATGACCGGCACGCTAAGGAGCGTGATGGTCGACCGTCAAGCTCTCGCACGTCGAAACTGCCCGTTTCGCTCCTATATTTGTGGACTGTCGGCGCTGAATTCGGTCCTACAAGAGTGATGTGGATCGATGGTGTTCGCTCTGATCCCTTGACGTTGAGGTTAACCGCTTACTAACTTGCGGCCCCAGAAGGCCCACTACGCGCCACCCGGCCGAACAGGACGCACCAATGGCTGAAACAGCACCCCCGTTGTCGCGGGAGAAACGGCGACAGAAGGCCGAGACACCCTCCCCGCCCGCTGCCCGGACCGCCGTCGCACAGCACCGGCTCACGCTCCGACAGCGGCTCAAGCGGGACCGGGTGATGCTGCTGCTCACCCTGCCCGGTCTGCTGTACTTCGTCGTCTTCCACTACGTCCCGCTGCTCGGGTACGTCGTGGCGTTCCAGGACTACCAGCCGTACCTCGGCTACATGCACAGCGTCTGGGTGGGGTTCGCCAACTTCTCCGCCGCGTTCGGCGAGCCGGCCTTCTGGTCCGCGACGTTCAACACCCTGGAGATCGCCCTCGTCCAGCTGGTGTTCTTCTTCCCGATCCCGATCGCGCTGGCCCTGCTGCTCAACAGCATCGCCAGCGACCGCATCAGACGCTTCGTGCAGAGCGTCGTCTACCTGCCGCACTTCATCGGCTGGGTCATCATCGTCTCGATCTTCCAGCAGATCCTGGGCGGCGCGGGCCTCCTGCCCGACGTCCTCGGCGGAATGGGGCTGCCGCGCTACGACATGATGAGCGACCCCGACGCCTTCCCCTGGCTGCTGACCCTCCAGGTGGCCTGGAAGGACGCCGGCTGGGGCACGATCATCATCCTCGCCGCGCTGCTCAACATCGACAAACAGCAGTACGAGGCCGCCGCGATCGACGGCGCCGGACCGCGACGACGCCTGTGGCACGTGACGCTGCCGGGCATCGCCCCCGTCCTCATCCTGCTGCTGATCCTCAACCTCGGGCAGATCCTCTCCGTCGGCTTCGAGCAGATCCTGCTCCAGCGCGACGCGGTCGGCCCGGACGCCGGTGAGGTCCTCGACACCTACGTCTACTACCACGGCATCAAGGACAACGACTGGGGCGTCGCCGCCGCCGTCGGACTCGTCAAGGCGGTCATCGGCACCGCACTCGTCCTGGGCGCGAACAAGTTCGCCCACCGACTCGGCCACGAAGGGGTGTACCGCGGTGCTGACCGCTGAGAAGACGCGCGCCACCACGAAGTCCACCGCACCGGCGCCCCGCCCCGCTCCCGCCCGCAAGTCCGACGGCCGGCCCCCGTGGATGGAACGGCCGACCCGCATCGGGCGGACCGCCAAGGCGATCGCCGTCGTCGTGGTCGTCCTCGCCGTCGCCTACCCGCTGGTCGGCGTCATCGGCACGAGCTTCGCCTCGCAGACCGACATCATCAAGAGCTCCGGCCTCGTCCTGTGGCCCGACCACCCCACCCTGGACGCCTACCGCACCATCTTCACCGGCGGAGTCGTCACCCGTGCGCTGATCGTCTCCATCGGCATCACCGTCCTCGGCACCCTCGCCAGCCTCCTCGTCACCGTCGGCATGGCCTACGGCCTCTCCCGCCGCGACGTCACCGGCTCCCGCTTCATCCTGATGACCGCCCTGTTCACGATGCTCTTCAACGCGGGCATCATCCCGAACTTCCTGCTGGTCAAGGGACTCGGCCTGTACGACACCTACGCGGCGCTCGTCATGCCCACCCTGGTCAGCGCCTTCAACCTGGTCGTCCTGCGGTCCTTCTTCATGAACCTGCCGGACGAGCTGTACGACGCCGCGAAGGTCGACGGAGCCGGCGACTTCCGCATCCTGGTCCGGATCGTCCTGCCGCTGTCCAAGGCCGTCCTCGCCGTGATCAGCCTCTTCTACGCGGTGACGTACTGGAACGCCTTCTTCAACGCGCTCCTGTACCTCAACGACTCCGACAAGTGGCCGCTGCCGATGGTGCTGCGCACCTACGTCCTCCAGGGCCAGAGCCTGAACGCCGCCTCGGCGGGCGAGGCGCTCGCCCCGCAGCAGGCCGTGCAGATGGCCGTCCTGGTGATCGCCGTCGTACCGATCCTCTGCGTCTACCCGTTCCTCCAGCGCTACTTCACCAAGGGTGTGCTCACCGGCGCCATCAAGGGCTGAGAGGCCACCCGACAGCCTCCGAGCGCAACCGGCCACCCCCCACTCCTTCCCTCCCTCATCCCAAGGAGATTCAGGTGTCGAGCTCCACCCCCATCAACCGCAGAGCGCTGTTCCGCATGGGCGCGGGCATCGGTCTGGGACTGGCCGCCGCCCCGCTGCTCACCGCCTGCGGCGACGGCGGCACGACCGCGAAGGCCGAGGCCAAGAGCGCCTCGCTGCTGCCCAACACCGCGGTCCGCAACATCGGCCTCGAACCCGACCTGGCGGGCACCGCGACCGGTGTCCCGCAGGGCTTCTTCAAGTACCCGGCCAAGCCCCTGCGCGCCACGAAGGGCACCCCGCTCAAGGGCGCGAAGCCGATCAGCGCCACGCTGGAGACGTTCTCCCCGCCGCCGCCCTCGCGCGGTTCCAATGCCGCCTGGCAGGAGATCGAGAAGCTCCTCGGCGGCCAGGTGGACATCACCGCCGTCCCCGCCGACGACTACGGCACCAAGTTCTCCACCATGGTCGCCAGCGACAGCCTGCCCGACCTCTTCATGTACCCGGAGAGCGGCGGCGTCGACAACAAGGCCGCCTTCCTCCAGGCCAAGTGCGCCGACCTGACCCCGCACCTCGCCGGGGACAAGATCAAGGACTACCCGAACCTGGCCGCGATCCCGAAGGGCGCCTGGCAGGCCGCGATCTTCGGCGGGAAGCTGTACGGCATCCCGATCGCCCGCACCGGCACCGGCGGCGCCGGTTTCTACCGCCACGACCTGTTCGAGGAGGCCGGCGTCACCGGCCTCGACCAGATCACCGACCTCGACCGGTTCGTCGAGCTCTGCAAGGAACTGACCCGGCCCAAGAAGGACCAGTACGCCATCATCGCGGGCGCCACCACCATGCTCGCCATGTCCGCGGGCGCGCCCTCGGCCTGGCGGCTGGACGAGAAGACCGGGAAGTTCACCCTCGACCTGGAGACGCCGGAGTACCGCAAGGCGGTGGAAACCGCCCGGCTGCTGTACAAGGCCGGCTGTTTCTACCCCGGCACCCTCCAGATGTCCGGGGCCCAGAAGGCCCAGTACACGGACATGTTCAAGAACGGCAAGGGCGCGTACGTCTACGACGGCATGCCCACCTACCTGGCGCCCGGCGTCGGCTACATCGCCGCGATGAAGGCGATCGACGAGAAGTACGACCCGCGCCCGTTCGTCCCGTTCGGCAAGGACGCCGTCACCTGGATGGACAACGTCAAGCTGGAGAACACCCACGTCAAGAAGGCGGACGGGGAGCGCGTCAAGCAGATCCTGGCCCTCGCCGACTTCGCCGCCTCGCCGTTCGGCAGCCAGGAGTACACGCTCATCAACTACGGCGTCGAGGGCAAGGACTTCACCCGCGACGCCAAGGGCAACCCGGCCCTCACCAAGCAGGGCACCCAGGACGTCACCGTGCCCTGGAAGTTCATGGCCTCGGCGGTCCCCGCGATCTTCAGCGCCGACTCCGAGCAGGGCGTCCGGCACGTGCACGACGCGTTCACCAGGATGATTCCGATGATGGTGCCCGACCCGACGCTCCAGTACTCCTCGCCCACCTGGGACTCGAAGGGCACCGGCAGCCTCTACACGCTGAAGCAGGACGCGCTCAAGGACATCGTCGCGGGCCGCAAGCCCATGTCCGCCTACGACCAGCTCGTCAAGGACTACCTGGCCAAGGGCGGCGAGAAGGCCCGCGGCGAATTCGAGGAAGCCTTCCAGAAGGGGAAGAAGTGACCACGACACGACGCACGGTGCTCCGGCTCGGCGGCGCGACGGTGGCCGCGGCCGTTGCCGTACCCGCCCTGGGCTCGCCCGCCGCCGCCCAGCCGCACGGCTTCGACCCGAAGCCCGGCTCGGACGGTGTCGGCGACCCGCTCTTCCCGACCCTCGGCAACGGCGGCTACCAGGTCGTCCACTACGACCTGACCTTCGACTTCACCCCGGTCACCTACGACTTCACCGCCGCCGTGAGGATCAGCGCCAGGGCCACCCAGGACCTCTCCGCGTTCAACCTGGACACCGACGGCCACACCATCGACGCCATCACCGTCGCCGGCCGCCCCGCCCGCTGGGAGATCTCACCCGGCAAGAGCGGCCAGGAACTCACCGTCACACCGGCCCGGCCGCTGCACGACGGCCAGGCGTTCACCACCGAGGTGCGCTACCGGGGCAACGGCAAGGCGCCCCGACTCGGCCTGACCGGCTGGAAGTTCGGCACCGACGGCGGCTTCGCCTCCGCCGCCCAGTCCTCCCGCGCCGACACCTTCCTGCCCTGCAACGACACCCCGTCCGACAAGGCGACCTGGACCTTCCACATCAGCGCCCCCGAGGGCTACGTCGCCGCCGCCAACGGCGAACTGCTCCACAAGACCCCGCGCGCCGACGGCTCCACGGTCTGGCACTTCGCCCTGCGCGAGCGCATGGCGACCGAACTCATCGGCATCGCCGTCGTCAAGGGCACCTACCTGTACGGCACCGGCCACCAGGGACTCCCGCTGCGGCACATCGTCCCGCAGGGCCAGGAGGACAAGTACGCCCCTATCGTCGCCCGCACCGCGGACCATCTCGCCTGGCTGGAGGCGAAGTTCGGCCGCTACCCGTTCTCCGTCTACGGCGTCCACATCTACGACGGCTACACCGACGCCCTGGAGAACCAGACCCTCTCGCTCTTCTCCACCAACTGGTTCAAGCTCAACGCCAACGGTCAGCCCGGCTACGAGACCACCATGGTCCACGAGCTGGTCCACCAGTGGTTCGGCGACTCCGTCACCCCGAACGACTGGCAACAGGCCTGGCTCAACGAGGGCCCCGCCGTGTACTACGCCGGGATGTACGGCGAGGAGCGCGGCTGGTCGGTCCTGGAGGACAAGATGAAGGCCACCTACGCCAAGCTCGACGCCGTCCGCGCCGCCGACGGCCCGCCCGGACTGCCCAAGGCGCTCGGCGGCACCAACATCTACGACGGCGGCGCACTCGTCCTGTACGCCCTCAACCGCCAGGTCGGCCAACGGAAGTTCGACCGGATCATGCGCGAGTGGGTGCAGCGGTTCAAGGACTCCACGTACACCAGCGAGGACTTCATCCGGCACGCCGTCGACGTCACCGGCGACAAGTCCCTCGACCCGTTCCTGCGCGACTGGCTCTTCGGGGCCGTGAACCCGCCCATGCCCGGCCACCCCGACTGGAAGGCCACCGCGTGAACCGTCCGGTGCCGCCGGTCGTCCCACCGGCGGCACCGGACGGCCGTCGTTGCCCGGCTCAGCGGCGGAGGAACGTGCCGATCCGCTCGCGCAGCCCCCGCGGGTCCAGACCGTGGGCGGCGAGGTGCTCGTCCATCCGGCCGTACCTGCGCAGCTCCGCCCTCCCCACGCCGAGCCCCAGCACCCGGTGCGCCACCTCGGCGAGGGCGTCGTTGGCCGCGGTCGTGGACGTGCCCGCCAGGTACGGCTCCACGACCACCACGTCGGCGGCCCCCTGCCCGCCGACCGCCCGGCGCAGCCCGGCCCCGTCGAACGGGCGCACCGTGGCCGCGTACAGCACGGTCACGTCCAGCCCCTCGGTCGCCGCGAGCACGTTGTCGAGCATCGGCCCGACCGCGACCACCACCCCGCCCGTCCCCTCCCGCACCGCGGTGAACCCGGTCCCCGCGCCGACCGGTCGCGCCGCGGCGTTCGACTGCAGCGACAGCCGCACGTACACCCGGTCGTCCCCGGCCGCGGCCTCCCGCAGCAGCGCCTCGGCCTCGTCGGGGTGGCCCGGCACCTGGACCGTCCAGCCGTCCAGGGTGTCCATGAGGGCGACGTCGCCCGGCGCCATGTGGGTGAAACCGCCGGCCGGCCAGTCGTACGAGGCCCCCGCGCTCACCAGCACCCCGCCCACCCCCTGGTGGCCGAAGTCCAGCTTGACCTGCTCGAACGGCCGCTCCACCAGGAAACTGGCGAAGGTGTGCACGATCGGCCGCAGACCGGTGAGCGCCATTCCGGCACCCGCCCCGATCAGCAGCTGTTCCCGGATGCCGACGTTGACGACCCGGTCCGGATGGGCCCGCTCGGCCCGTGCGAAGCCGTCGCGGCTGATCTCGGCCAGCACCAGGGCCAGACGCGGGTCCTCGTCCAGCAACTGTGACGTGGTCGAGATGAAGCGGTCACGCATCGTGTCCATGTGAAGTGTCCCTCTCCTGCATCGCTGTTCCGGTGGGGCCGGTGCCGTCAGTTCTTCGGGTCGACGCGGGCGACCACGGCCCGCGGCCGACCGGGGTGCGGCGCGGTGAAGGCCGTGTACAGCGCCTCGTGGTCCCGGCCGTCCACGGAGTCGACCGACCAGCCCGCGGCCTCGAATCGGGCCGCGATCCCGCCCGGCCTGCCGTGGGACGAGGACGCGTTGTCGATCACCACGGTGTGCAGCTGCTCCAGCCCGGCCGGGCCGGCGTAGGCGATCGCCTCGTGGTTGCTGCCCTCGTCCAGCTCGGCGTCGCCGATCAGCACCCACACCCGGGGATCGGCGAGCCCCTGGGCCCGCAGCCCGAGCACACTCCCCACGGCCAGCGGCAGCCCGTGCCCCAGCGACCCGCTGCCGATCTCCGCCCCCGGCACCAGCATCCGGTCCGGGTGGTGCCCGAGCGGGGAGTCGTACGCCCCGAACCCCGCCAGCAGCTCCTCGCCGAAGAAGCCGTGCGCGGCCAGGACGGCGTAGTACGCCATCGGCCCGTGCCCCTTCGACAGCAGGAACCGGTCGCGGCCGGGGGCGTCGACGCTGTCGGGCGTCACCCGCAGTACCCGGTCGTACAGCACCCACAGCACGTCCAGCGTGGACGTCGCGGCGGGTCCGTGCTTCTCGTCCCCGGTCATCAGCCCCATCAGGCGGTTCAAGTCGCGGTGGTCGGGTGCCGGTGCAGCGGTCGTGTTCGTCATGGGACCAGCGTTGAACATCAAGCTTGGTTGAGGTCAAGCGGTAAAGGCGTTCGTGACCACCCGCCCGAGTGCGGTATTGTTCTCATGCGCGTTCAGCCAGGGGAAACCCCAGGTCAGACGGGCATCGGGACGTGGCGCAGCTTGGTAGCGCACTTGACTGGGGGTCAAGGGGTCGCAGGTTCAAATCCTGTCGTCCCGACTTGCGAATACGCAGGTCAGAGGCCGTATCGGAAGCATCCGATACGGCCTCAAGATCGTTTTTGGGGACCGGTTGGGGACCAAAAGGCTGGCGCGGGCCGGATGGCGGCTGATGCCGGGACGGGCAGCGAACGAGGTGCACTGAGCACCATGAGGTGTGCGGAGAGTGCGGCACCGCCCCCGGTCTTGTCGGCGCGGAACCTCGAGGGACTCCTGCTGACGTGCCGGAGATCCGCACGTGCTTGTCCCGTAGGGCTTTGGGGAGTGCCGCGAAGAACCCTTTGTCCTTGGTCGCGGATGTGTTGGACGTTCCTGGGTGCTCATGGCCGGCAGAGACTCCGGGCGATCGGCGCCCTGGGGCCGGTCATGCCCGGGTTGACAGGTGCGGACAGTACGAGGGGCCGGATGGGTCGGGTGGCCGAGGCAGGTGGTGAGGGCTTCGGTGTGTTGCTGCGGTTGCGCCTGGGTGCGTCGCTGACGCTGGAGGTGCCGGCGGGAATGTCCGGGGAGAGTGTCCGCGGGATCGGAGATCTGTAGCGGGGGTGGCGGGCGGTGCCCCAGCATCGGACGGTGGCCGCGCTCGTGAACACGCCGAGGCTGCACGAGGCGGAGCAGGGCTGCTCGCCGGCCGTCCTTGAGGCATTCGACCGCATCGTCTCTGCGCCCCCCAGGCCTGTCTTCGATGTCCTTCTCCATCCCGACACGCCGCAGCCGCTGCACCCGTGGGCAAGAAGGGGTGCGCTGCGCGGCAAACGGCGGAGTCATGTCCGGCATAGCGTGACGGAGTTAGCTGAGAGACATTCCGAAACGAGGTACCAGCAGATGCCGTTCATCACCGTGGGCCAGGAGAACACCACCGCCGTCGACCTCTACTACGAGGACCACGGCACCGGGCAGCCGGTCGTCCTTATCCACGGTTTCCCGCTCGACGGCCGTTCCTGGGAGCGGCAGGCCGCCGCCCTCCTGGAGGCCGGTTACCGCGTGATCACGTACGACCGCCGCGGCTTCGGGCAGTCCTCCCAGCCGACCACCGGCTACGACTACGACACCTTCGCTGCCGACCTGAACACGGTGATGGAGACCCTCGACCTGAACGACGCCGTCCTCGTCGGCTTCTCCATGGGCACCGGCGAGGTCGCCCGCTACGTCGCCACGTACGGCTCCGCCCGCGTCGCCAAGGTCGCCTTCCTCGCCTCGCTGGAGCCCTGCCTGCTCAAGACCGACGACAACCCGGACGGCGTCGCCCCGAAGGAGTTCTTCGACGGAGTCGTCGCCGCCGTCAAGGCCGACCGCTACGCCTACTACACCGCCTTCTTCAACGACTTCTACAACCTCGACGAGAACCTGGGCACCCGCATCAGCGAGGAGGCCGTCCGCAACAGCTGGGACACCGCGGCCCGCGGCGGCTCCTTCGCCGCCTCCGCCGCGCCGGCGACCTGGTACACCGACTTCCGCGCCGACATCCCCGCCGTCGACGTGCCGGCCCTGATCCTGCACGGCACCGCCGACCGCATCCTGCCCGCCGAGGGCACCGCGCGCCCCTTCCACAAGGCCCTTCCGTCCGCCGACTACGTCGAGATCGAGGGCGCCCCGCACGGCCTGCTGTGGACCCACGCCGAAGAGGTCAACACGGCCCTCCTCGCCTTCCTGCGGAAGTAATTCGTACGGGCCCTCGCCTGCTCGAAGGAGAGGCGAGGGCCCGTACACGACCACTGCCCGTCCGGTCATCCCGGCGGGCAGTTCGCTTTGCCGTCGCAGGCTCCGGCCACGGTGGCGCCGGGCGCTGAGAGGCAATACCTCCTGCGCTCAGGAGCACGAGGGCCAACCAGAGGGCGCCTACATTTCGGGGAACAGTAAATATTCACTTACAAAGAGGCATATATGCAGTTCGGAGTCTTTTCTGTGGGGGACGTGACCCCCGACCCGACGACCGGGCGCACCCCTTCCGAGCGGGAGCGCATCAAGGCGATGATCGCGATCGCTCTGAAGGCGGAGGAAGTCGGCCTGGACGTGTTCGCGACCGGCGAGCACCACAATCCCCCGTTCGTTCCCTCCTCGCCCACCACGATGCTCGGCTACATCGCCGCGCGCACCGAGAAGCTGATCCTTTCCACCGCCACGACGCTCATCACCACCAACGACCCGGTGAAGATCGCCGAGGACTACGCGATGCTCCAGCACGTGGCCGACGGCCGTGTGGACCTGATGATGGGGCGCGGCAACACCGGACCGGTCTACCCGTGGTTCGGCCAGGACATCCGCCAGGGCATCGACCTCGCCAAGGAGAACTACGCTCTGCTGCGCCGACTGTGGCGCGAGGACGTCGTGGACTGGGAGGGCACGTTCCGCACCCCGCTGCAGGGTTTCACGTCCACCCCGCGTCCGCTCGACGGCGTCCCGCCGTTCGTCTGGCACGGCTCCATCCGTTCCCCCGAGATCGCCGAACAGGCCGCTTTCTACGGTGACGGGTTCTTCCACAACAACATCTTCTGGCCGGCCGATCACACGCGGCGGATGGTCCAGCTGTACCGCCGGAGGTACGCCGTCCACGGCCACGGCCGACCGGAGGACGCGATCGTCGGCCTGGGAGGACAGGTCTTCATGCGGAGGAACTCCCAGGACGCCGTACGGGAGTTCCGGCCCTACTTCGACAACGCCCCGGTGTACGGGCACGGCCCGTCGCTGGAGGAGTTCACCGAGCAGACGCCGCTGACGGTCGGTTCTCCCCAGCAGGTGATCGAGCGGACCCTGTCCTTCCGGGAGACGGTCGGCGACTACCAGCGACAGCTCTTCCTGATGGACCACGCCGGCCTGCCTTTGAAGACCGTCCTGGAGCAGCTCGACATCCTTGGCGAGGAAGTGGTGCCCGTGCTGCGCAAGGAGTTCGCCGTCGGCCGTCCGGCCGATGTCCCCGACGCCCCCACCCACGCGTCCCTGCGCGCCGCGAAGGAAGGGGTTGGAGCGTGAAGCTGGTCGCCGTTTCCGCGGGGCTGAGCACTCCGTCCTCCACGCGCCTGCTCGCCGACCGTCTCGCCGAGTCCGTACGAGAGGACTTTGTTGCTCAGGGCCTCGCGGTGGAGGTGCAGGTCATCGAGCTCCGCGAGCTCGCCGTCGCCGTCGCCAACAACCTCGTGACCGGCTTTCCCGCTCCGTCACTTGCCGCGGCCATCGACGCGGTCACGGGAGCGGACGGCCTGATCGCCGTGACCCCCGTCTTCACCGCCTCCTACAGCGGACTGTTCAAGTCCTTCTTCGACCTGATCGACCCCGAAGCCCTGACGGGCAAACCGGTCGTCATCGCGGCGACCGGAGGGACGGCCCGTCATTCCCTGGTCCTGGACCACGCCCTGCGCCCGCTCTTCGCCTACCTGAGGGCGGCCGTGGTGCCCACCGCGGTCTACGCGGCCTCGGAGGACTGGGGATCCGGCGGCGACGAGTACACCGACGGTCTGCCCGGCCGCATACGCAGGGCGGCCGCTGAGCTCGCCGTGCTGATGGCCGCCCGCCCGGCGAGGGAGGCGCCTGAGGACGACGTCACCGCGCTCGAGCGTCAGCTGTCCGACCTTCGCTTCGACTGACGCCCCCGCAGGCCACCGGCTCTGGACAGATCACTGATGTGGCGACCCAAGCTCCGGCAGGAGCTTGGGAAGCACCTGATTGCCGGACAGCACGGTTGCCTGCTGCGGCATCACCGATTTCGGAAGGCAAAATGACACACCGACTTCTCCTCTGCGGCGTTCTCCTCGGAGGCGCCTTGGCGGCCGGCTGCACAAGCCAGAACACGGATGACACGGCGGGAGACAGCCCACCCCCGGCCAGCACCTCGCCGCATACGGTGAGCCCTTCCGTTCCGGCGTCCGTTCACGATGGCGGGGCCAGCCCCTCCACCGAACCATCCCCGGCCCCGGCCGATGGTGCCGGTACGGCGACAGCGGGGCCCGCCTCATCCCCTGCAAGCAGCCGTTGCCACACCTCCGAGCTGAGGGCGTCCATCGGCCCCAACCACCCTGGGGCCGGTCAGTCGAATTTCGCCGTCGTCCTGACCAACGCCTCCCGCCGATCCTGCACGATCCACGGCTTCCCCGGACTGGCGTTCGTCAACGGCAAAGGCGAAGCGGTCACACCGGATCCTGAACGGGGGACCGGCAAGGAGCGGAGCACCGTGATCCTCACTCCCGGTGCCAGTGCCTGGGCGACGATGACGCACGCCAACCCTGCCCTCACCGGTGTCACCACCGTGACCCCAGAAGCCCTGCGCATCACACCGCCCGACGAAACGGAATGGATCTCAGTCCGCTGGACTGGTGGCGAAGTCTCCAACACGGGCAAGGCGTCGGTGCCCCAGGTGAGTCCCTTCAGAGCAGGAAACGGCGAGTGACCCCACGGCTACGGTGAAGCAGAGCGATCGCCTGACCGAACCGGCCTCAAGTCCGAGGCTGCGGACCTTCCCTCCCGGACGGGTCCGGCCTCGAGCCGACGGTCTCCTCGATCAGCACCCTTGGTTCGCCCCGATGTGAGCTGCAGAACCCGATCCCGAGCCGGCCCGGCGACGCCGCCTGCGCACAGCAGGCGGCGTCGCCGCGTACCAGGGTCGGTTCGTCCAGCCGATCGGCGAAGTCAGACTTCGGGGTCGGCGCCACTTCATCGCGACGCGCCCGTGACCCGTGCGCATGCACCCTCAAGCCTTGTGCGGAGACCGCCAGGCTGTCCGGGCGCCGGATGAGGACGGCATACGGTCATCTCTCCTCGAGATGACTGATGTCACGGATCATCGTCACCGATGGGGAAGACCGAGGCGCGGGCCGGCGCTGACGCCTGCGTGACGGCACCGAAGAAGCTGCCGACCACTGCACTGAGCTTCCGCCCGAGCCGGTCTCGGCTCTTTCCCCAGAAGGTGCACATGTCCGCATCCAGCGACGCCCGGTATCCGATCCCGCCCCAGGCCACCGAAGCACCTCAGACCGTGCCAGGCTGGCTGGTCGCACTCCTTGCCGTCGCCTCCGGCATGACGGTCGCCAACCTCTACTACGCCCAGCCGTTGCTGTCCACGCTGACTGACGTGTTCGGCACCAGCACGGCGACGGTAGGCTCCCTGATCACCCTCACGCAGGTCGGCTACGTGATAGGCATGCTCTTCCTGGTCCCGCTCGGTGACCGGCTGGAGAAGCGCAACCTGATCACCATTCTGCTGATCGTCACGACTCTCTCCCTCCTGGCGGCAGGGCTGGCCACCTCCTTCCCCATGCTTCTGATCGCATCGCTCGTCAGCGGCGCCACGTCGGTCGTAGCGCAGGTGCTCGTGCCCTTCGCCGCCGGCCTGGCTCCCGACCATGCCCGAGGCCGAGTCGTCGGCCGAGTGATGAGCGGCTTGCTCACGGGCATCCTGCTCTCCCGCACGCTGAGCAGTCTCGTCTCGGACCTCGCCGGTTGGCGCGTCGTCTTCCTGGGATCCGCGGCCTTGATGGCTGTGCTTGCCATGGCTCTGCGTGCGGCCCTGCCGCAGCACGCGCCCACCACGACGCTTCCCTACCACCACGTGCTGCGTTCCACCTTCCAGCTGGTGCGCAGGCACCCGGCGCTCGTGCGCCGTGGTCTCTACCAGGCCGCCATGTTCGGCGCCTTCAGCGCGTTCTGGACCACGGTCTCCTTCGTCCTGACAGGCCCCCGTTTCCACTACTCCCCGGTGGGAGTCGGTGTGTTCGCCCTCGTCGGCGCGGCCGGCGCGGCCGTCGCCCCGTTCGCCGGCCACTGGGCCGACCGGGGGCTCGTACGCCCGATGACAGGCGCCGCCTTCGTGGTGGCCGCCGCAGCCTTCGCCCTCGCAGGCTTCGGTGGACACAGCGTCGTCCTGCTCGCTCTGGCAGCGATCCTTGTCGACGTCGCCGTCCAAGCCACTCTGATTCTCGGCCAGCACACCGTCTATCAGCTGGACCCTGCCGCCCGCGCACGCCTCAACAGCGCCTTCATCGCCATGTTCTTCATCGGCGGCGCGGTCGGGTCCCAGTTCGGCTCCCTCGTCTACCACGCCGGCGGTTGGACCGCCTTGACCGTCCTCGGCGCCGCGCTTCCGGTTGCGGCTCTCCTCTACTGGAGTACCGAGCGCAGGGAGCCGACAACTGCGGCACGGGCCACCACGACCCCGTAACGTCGTGTGTGCGAGCGCAGGATCACGTGTCGCGGGGGCGGCTGGAATCGGGAGGTGAGTCGTCCCCGAGCGCCCACGGCTCACCGGAGGCCCGAGACAAAGGCGCCCATCACCAAAGACGGTGACAGTGACGAGAGGCGACCGTCCTCCGACGGCAGTCCAGGAGGGGCGGTCGGTCCGCTGGGGCTCCGGCCAGCAGGTTTCCGAAAGCCTGCCGGGCATGCGTAGTCATATCGACGGTCAAGTGACGCATGCCCGGGAGACCGGTCGCCTGCCACATTGAAGGGCATGAGGCCGCTTGTGGCGGCTTGTCCTGACCCTGGGAATCACCGCAAACCCGTCCCCATTGTCCCTCCGGTTCGTGAAGGGCTTCCTCAAGAGCCTGGCATGGCTACATCAGCAATTGACGGATGGGTAAGCCCGCTGGGCCGCGGTCCCGAACGAGCGGAGATGTTCCATGACCACGCTGTCCGGGCGGATCCACACCGTCTCTCCCCTGCCCACCCTCAGGGACGAAGAATTCTTCCTCTTGGCGCTGGCGGCGGCCGACTCGGTGCTGATCACCCGGAACGGGGACGAAGTTCCCCTGCGGGCCGGCGACCTCGTCTTCTGTGAACCAGGCCGGGAACGCTCCCCACGATTCGCCGAAGATTGCCAGATGACCTTCTTCCGCTTGCCCCGTCGCCACCTGGCACTGTCGGAAGCGGACTGGGACCGCGTCACGGGAATGACCGTGCAAGGCGGTGAGGGTTTGGGCGCGCTGGTGTCGGACTTCTTGGCCGCGCTGGCCGTCGGCGTGGAGGGGCATGGGGCAAAGGTCGTCCACCAGCTCACCCGCACCGCCGTGGATCTCCTCGTCGTCCTCGTCATGGAACTTCTCCAGGTGGAACCGCAGGGGGGTGCTCCGGGGGCGACGCAGGCACGTGTCGAGATGCTCGCGCAGGTCCGGAAGTACATCGAGAAACATCTCGCGGATCCGGATCTCTCCCCACGATCGATCGCGCGTGCCAACCACATCTCGGTCCGCTACCTGCACAAGCTTTTCCAGTACGACGGCACCACGGTGGGTCAGTGGGTGCTGCAGCGCAGGCTGGACTCCTGCAGGCACGACCTGAGCCGGACGCCCAACCGGCGCATCACGGTTGCAGCGGTGGCGCACCGCTGGGGTTTCGCCAGCTCGGCGCACTTCAGCCGCACCTTCCGGGCCGCCTACGGCATGACACCCAGCAAATGGCAGGCTCTGTCGTCCCCTGACCTGCTGTTGCCACGGAGTGTCTTGGGCGCCGGAGAGTGCGGTGATCCCTGCTGACCCGGATCGTCTCAGCAGAGTCTCGCAGGCGCGCGCCTTTGCACTGTGAGAACAACGGTGTGCACTCCTGGGCAAGTGTTCCGTGTCCGGCGGCATAGCGTGACGAAGAGTGCCTTCTGGCGCCCTTCTGGTGTCCGGCGCCGCGTTGCCGGAGCGACCGGCAGTTCGCATTCATCAAGGGAGAAACCCGCATGTCTGGTGCCGTCGAGCCGGTCCAGCCGGTGCTCGAACCGGCGGCAGCCGCTTTCGCGGAAGCCACGGCCGATCCGCCCTACCTGTCCGACCTGCCTCCGGTGGAAGGGCGTAAGGCTCTCGACGAGATGCAGAACAGCAAGATCGCCAAGGCCGTGATCGACGAGGAGTGGATCACTGTGCCCGGGGGGCCGACGGGCAGCGTCCGCGCACGAATAGTGAAGCCTTCCTACGCCGAGAACCCCCTCCCCGTGATCCTCTACATCCACGGCGCGGGATGGGTGTTCGGCAATGCCCACACGCATGACCGCCTGGTACGTGAACTGGCCGTCGGCGTCGAGGCCGCCGTGGTCTTCCCCGAGTACTCCCTCTCGCCCGAGGCCGGCTATCCGATCGCGATCGAGCAGAATTACGCGGTCGCCCAGTGGGTGGTCCAACAGGGCGCGACGAAGGGACTGGACGGCACCCGCATCGCTGTCGCCGGCGACTCGGTCGGCGGCAACATGGCCATTGCGCTGACGCTGATGGCCAACGAGCGCGGCGACGTCCCTCTGGTGCATCAACTGCTGTTCTACCCGGTGACCGACGCCTCCTTCGACACCGGCTCCTACCACCAGTTCGCCACCGGCTACTTCCTGCGTCGTGACGGCATGCAGTGGTTCTGGGACCAATACACCACCGACGAAGCCGAGCGCGCCCAGATCACCGCCTCCCCCCTGCGCGCTGCTACGGAACAGCTCACCGGGCTGCCCCCGGCCCTGATCATCACCGCTGAGGCCGATGTCCTGCGTGACGAGGGCGAGGCCTATGCAGGCAAGCTGCGCAAGGCCGGTGTCCCCGTCGTCGCCGTGCGATTCACAGGCGTCATCCACGACTTCGTGATGCTTGACGCCCTTCGCGAGACCCACGCGGCCGAGACGGCCGTCACGCTGGCCGCCGACACTCTGCGTGCCGCTCTTTACGCCGCTGGGCGGGACTACTGATCCGCGCCTGGACAGACGTGACCTCACGGTGCCCGGGCCGTGTGGGCACGAGAGAGCGAGGGGCACACCCAAGGTGCCGCCGGGTGGGAGCGACGGGTCTATTCACCGCCGAGATCGGCCAGGTGAAGCTGCCCACGGGAGGTGATGTCGAGCTTCTGGAAGATGCGGCGCAGGTGCTGGCCCACGGTCCTGTGAGAGATGAACAGACGGGTTCCGATCTCGCGGTTGGTCATCCCTGTCGCCGTCATTCTGGCGATCTGCAGTTCCTGTGGGGTGAGGTTGTCGGCCGTGGACGGTGTCGGTCTGCGGACGGCTTCGCCGGCCGCGCGCAACTCGGACCGTGCATCCTGGGCGAACGCGGTGACGCCCAGGGCGTCAAAGCTCTCCACAGCCGCCCGCAGCGGTCGTCGGGCCTCCAGGATGCGGCGTTGGCGGCGCAGCCACCGGCCGTAGGCCAGCAGCAACTGCGCTCGGTGAAAAGGCCAGTTGATCAGCAGACGGTCGTCGAGGGCCTGCCGGTAGAGAAGCTCCGCCTGATCATCGCCGACAACCAGGGGGTGTGTGCAGATGGCCATGGCCCTCAGGAACGGGGCGGTCGTCTTCTCGGCCAACGCGCTGAGCTGTGCGTGGTGGTGTCTTGCTTCGTCAATGCGGTCGGTACGGACCGCCGCCTCAATGAGGTCCGCGATGCCCCAGTACCCCACAAACGGGTGATAAGTGATGTCGCCCGGATCCAGTACCCGCGCCAACTGTTCGTACGCGTCGTTGTACTGCTTCTTCACCATGGCGTAGCGCCCTCTGGCGACCTGGGCGAAACCGAGGATCGACTGTGCTCCCACGGAGAGCAGTTCCGCCTCGGTTGTCCGGATGAGCTCGTCCGCCCTGTCGAACTCTCCGCGCTCGCTCTCCAGCGTGGCAAGAGCCAGATCGGAGACGTATGCCCAGCGAGGCCGGCCGGTGTCTCGGGACAAGCGCCGGGACTCGTCTGCTGCGGCTCGTGCCAGACGGTGCTTGCCGAGCGGGATGGCCGCCCATGCCTGGGACGCCAGGGCCTCGCCGAGCAGCCCCAGACGTCCCTGCTGCCGCAGGCCGTCGATGGCGGCACTCAGGTAGGGCCAGGAAAGGTCGAATCCCCAGATCGCGGTGAGTGAAGCTCCCAGCGCGTGTTGCTCGGCAGGGTCGTTCACGACCCCTGGAGCGATCCCGGCCGTCCTGTCGATGACCCAGGCCGCTTCCCCGACCGGGTCGGCACAGGCGGCGACGGCGAGGGCCATCGGCTCCCTGTCGTGCCGCTGCAGCCGCCGCGCCGCCTTGACGAAGAGACCACGAGTCTCCTCCGCAGGGTTGCCGTACCAGCACCCGATGGACAGGGGCCACAGCGCCTTGAGCGCGAGAGCGGCCCCCTCGGTGTCGGCGGCGGCCAACTGGTCCGCGACGTCGGCGAAGGCCCGTACCCGCTCGGGGCTGAACCAGCTCTCCTCGTTGAGTGCCTCGGTCCACAGGGTGAGGCGAAGTCTTTCCTCGGGTTGGAGTTCGGCAGCCCTCGCCTCGGTCAGCTGTTGACGCGCCGCGGTGACCTCGCCGAGCTCGAAATTGATCTCTGCCGAGCGCAGCAGGAGCCGGCCCTTGAGAGTCTCAGGGCGACTGCGGAGAGCCGCCTGCCGTAGTGCTTCGGCCGCGGCGCGCGGGGCACCTCGGGTCAGCGCCCTGAGGGCGGCTTGTTCGAGGTCGAGCGCCACGTCGTCGTCCAGCCCGGGAGTGGCGGCCGCACGGTGCCAGGCCCTGCGTTCGTGGTGTCCGGCCAGTGCCTTCGCCAGTGCGGCGTGCGCGCTCAGTCGTGCGGAGGCATTGGCGGCGTGGTAGACGGCGGAGCGGACCAGGGGGTGCCGGAAGTTCACATGGTGCCCATGGATCTGGAGCAGCCCCGCCTCGACAGCGGGTTCCAGGGAATCGACCGAGAGGCCGGTGCCGGTCAGGATCGACGCGGCTTCGAGGATTTCGGCGAGGTCGCCGCCATCATCTGCGGCGGCGGTCAGCAGAACGGTCTGAGTGAGGTCGGGAAGTTCCGAGGAGCGTGAGAGGAAGGACCGCTCCAAGCGGCGGGTGGTCGGAAGCCAGGGCAGCGGCGACGCCGGGATGCTTCCGTCCGCGTGCAGCGCTGCTGGCAGCTCGACCAGCGCCAGCGGATTGCCGGCGGCCTCGTCCAGGACCCGCCGGCGGACGGACTGGTCGAGGTCCGGCGTACGTGCCTGGAGAAGTGCCGACGCCGCATCGTCGTCCAGCTGGTGGAGCTGCATCTCGGCCATGCCGGCGTCGTTCAACACCGTATCGTGGCCCTCACGCACGGCCATGAGCAGGGCGGTCCGGTCCCCTTCGAGCCGGCGGGCGACGAAGGCGAGCACCTCGCTGCTCGGCCGGTCGACCCACTGTGCGTCATCTATCAGCAGAAGGACGGGGGTGCTGTCAGCGAGGCTGCTGAGCAGCTCCAGCGCGGCCAGCCCGACGGAGAACATCTGAGGCGCGGTGCCGTCGTTCATACCGAAGGCCGCAAACAGCGCCTGCCGCTGGGCCGGCAGCAGAGACGGAGCATGGTCGAGCAGGACCGGGTTGAGCAACTGATGAAGGCCGGCGTAGGGAACGGAGGCCTCGGACTGCACGCCGACCGCCGACAGGACACGTCCGCCGCCCGCGACGGCGGCTTCCCGCGCGGCGCCGAGAAAGGCGGTTTTTCCGATGCCGGCCTCGCCACGCAGCAGCAGGGCGCTTCCTGCGCCGTCGAAGCAGCGGGAGAGGAAGTCGGACAGGAACCGCAGCTCGTCATCACGCCCGTACAACATGTTCCCGTCCAAAGTCGCCCCGCGAAACCGTCCGCGGCTCGGGCGCGGACGATTGAACCGCCCCGGCCTCGCTCAGGTTCGCCTTCGCGGAGCGAGAACAAGCCCTCACTAATGGCTAAAAAATAACATAATCCCAGGTCAGGGCTGGAGGTCGAAGGGCCGGCCCGAGTGGGGAGGCCGGCCGGCGGTCCGTCCGGAGAGCGTGGCGCTGAGCGACTCGCCGCTCTGTGGTTCTCAGGTGATGTGCTTCAGCAGGGCCGCGACTGCTGGAGGCGCCTCGCCGGGAGGCCGTGCCACCATGACCTTCCAGCTCGGGGCGTGCCGGTGGAACGGGTACTGGCGCAGGTCGCCGAAGCGATCGGCGATCGACCTGGGCATGATGCAGACGCCCAGATCGTTCCGGACCAGCTCGGCTGCCGCGACGATGTCGTTCACCTCGAACGTCGTGGCGCGTTCGACGCCTGCGGCCCGGAAGGCCCGGTCCACCGCGTATCGGATGGCCCAGCCCGGTGAGAAGTCGACCAGGGGCAACCGGGCGATGTCGTCGAGGTCGACTTCACCGCTCGCCGTCGCCTCCGGAAGATCCCGGCGGGATGATGCCACCAGCACCATGTCCTCCCGGGACAACAAGTGCGTCGTCAGACCGCGCTGCTGCTGCCGGTCGAGCGCCACGACCGCTAGGTCGACTGTGCCGTCGCGCAGCGCCTGACGGATGTCGGCGACCGCTGCCTGCCGTAGTTGGACCACTACCCCCGGGTGCTCCGCTCGCAGCGCCGACAGAGCATGGTGCAGCCCCGCCCATACACCTTGCATTGTGCCGACGATGACGCGCCCGCGGAGCTGTCCCTTGACGGCGTCGACCGCTTCCCGGGCCTGCTCGGCGGCCCGGAGGGCAGCCTTGGCCGCTGGGACGAAAGCTTCGCCCGCCGCCGTCAGGGTCACGCGGTGGGTGGTGCGGTCGAAGAGCGGAGTGCCCAATTCGCGTTCGAGGGACCGCACCGTGCCGGACACCGCGGACTGCACCACGTGCAGTCGCCGCGCCGCTGCCGTGAAGCCACCCGCGTCGGCCACCGCGACGATGACTTCCATCTGCCGCAGATCCATCACTCGCTCCTGCTCACACAGCGCTCCGCTTGCTGTGAAGACGACCACCCCGCTGCATCGTAAGGGGACAGGAGAAGGGATGAGTTCGTCGTCGACGGGCTCCTGAACGCATCTGCCACGGCATTCGGCGACATCAGGTGGTGGCGCGTACGGCATCGCGGATGAACTCGGCGACTTCCACAGGTCGGGAGAGGAGCACGGCGTGAGAAGCGTCGTCGACCTCGATGACCACGGCTCCGGCGCGTTCGGCACCGAAGCACTCCACTTCCGGGTTGATCGCTGCGTCCGCGCCGGCCACGAGCGCCCAGGAAGGCTTGCTCTTCCATGCCACAGCGGAAGCCCTCTGGGTGAACGAGGAGGCGGCCAAGGGACGTTGCGTCGTAGCGAGGACCTTGGTGGTCGAAAGCGGTACGTCTGCGGCGTAGACGACCGGGAACGCCTCCGCCTCGATGGTGACCTCTACGGCAGTCTGCCCGTCGTCGACCGGGTACGTCTTCCCCTGAAGACTGCTCGCCAGGGGCGGCAGCGGGAAACGGCCTTGCAGTTCATCGAGGCTCTCACCCTCTTCGGGGACATAGGCGGCTATGCAGACGAGTCCGACGACGTTGTCCGCGGTGCCCGCCATGGAAATGACCGCTCCGCCGTAGGAGTGGCCGACCAGGACGACCCGGTCATCGATCTGCACTGCCTGGGAGGCGATGAAGCGGCGTCGGACTCCAGGCCCCGCAGCGGATTCGGAGGTGCCACCACCGGGATGCCGTGGTTCTGCAGCTCCGTGATGACGCCGGACCAACTGGTGGCATCCGTGAAGGCACCATGGACGAGCATGGCGGTCGGCGGAGTGATCAAGGGGTGCTCCTCGAGGAGGACGAACAGGGGCTGTCGCCGGATGGGACGGCCTGCTTGACGGCCGTGACTCCAGCGCGGGTCTCGCGGAGCTCACGGTGTCGAGGTAGCGCGGGCCCGGGGGCTTGCTGAGACGCGCGCCATTCGCTGGGGGACATGCCGTAGACGGTTCGGAATGTCCTGCTGAAGTGAGCGGCACTGGCGAAACCGCGCTGATGCGCCACCGCGGCGATCGTGAGGTCCCTCGTCTGGTGGTGCAGCAGGTCGCGTCGGCAGGCCTCCAGACGCCGCTGCAGGATCCATCGACTCACGGTGATGCCCTCGGCCTGGAACATCTTGTACAGATAGCGCAGGGAGACGTGGTGGGCCTGCGCGATGCGTGCAGGGGAGAGTGCTGGATCCGAGAGGTGCTCCTCGATGAATGCCTGGATCCTCGGCATCAGGGTCCAGTCCTTCCCCTGCGCCTGTTCGTCGGCCCTGCCGAGTGACTCGTCGACCAGCGCCCCGAGCAGGTTCACCATGTTGCGGGCCATCAGCTCGCCCGTGGTCGGGAGAAAGGTCTCCGCACTGTCCACGAGCCTGGTGATGAACGGAGAGAGCAGTCGCCCAAGCGAGGTGTCGGGACCGAAGGGTGCCGCCGTGATCCGGGCCACTGCGGACCCACGTCGCCGAAGCTCTTCGTGGGGCAGCACCAAGGATTTCACGCGGAAGAAACGAGAAAAATCAACCCGAACGGGACGAGTAGTCTCGTAAATGAAGATGTCACTGGGGTGAACCTGCGCTTCCCTCCCGTCCTGTTCGACCCGGGCGACTCCGGTGTCCAGGAGATTGAGGATGACGAACCCGTCCCCGTCTCCTCCTGCCGTACGGCGATGCGTTCGCCGTACGGTCATGCCGTCACCTTCGACGGTCACCACCCGAAGCCGACCGAGTGGGACAGTGCGAACGCTGTCGATGTGTGTGTCGGTGGGCACGGAGACGTCCACCGCCCCCCACGCCTGGGACATGGTTCGACGCCAGTGGGTCCGTCCTTGCTGATCAGGAACCGATGCGGCGGATCGGGCAGCCCCGCGGACGCCGCTGTGGGGCGTAGCGCCAGAGGTCATGAGTGTCGTTCCCCTTCCTTCCTTGAGATCCTGATCGGGAACCGTGCGTCGGCGCATCACACGATGACGGGAGATCTCGAAGGAAGGCGTGGGATGTGGAGCGATTACTCTCTGTGGTGGCGCGCTCGAGCCAGGTCTGTCAGTTCGACCCGGGAGGTGATGCCGAGCTTGGCGAACGCATGCCGCAGATGCGAGCTGATCGTGTGCGGTGACAGTCCCAGCCGCCCGGCGGCATCCCGATTGGTCATTCCTTGCGCCACCAGATCGATGACCGCGACCTCCGAAGCGGTCAGTTCCGGCCAGACCGTAGCGGACTTCTTGGACGAGGTGCGTCGGCGCGGTGCTCCCATGGCGCGCAGCTGTCGGCGTACACGCGAGGCGTCCCGCTCGGCGCCGGCTTCGACGTACAGGTTGAGTGCGGCATCCAGGTGTGGCACGGCTTCGGGCGTCCGGCGTAGGGCCAGCTTCCGGCCCGCGTCTTCGAGCGCGGAGGCCCGCGGAAGCAGTCGAGGGATGCCTTCGTACAGGTCGACGGCGCGCAGGAACTGCCCGAGGTCGTTGTCGAGCAGTCCTCGTGCATGGGCGGCGGCGGCTTCGAGAATCGGGAAATCGGGATTGCCGGCCGCCCGGCATTCAGCGATCGACACCGCCGCGGCGGCCCGTTCCACCGCGCCGGCCCGAAGCGCCATGCGAACGAAGACAGGTGCGTCGGCCGGATCATCCGGGCTGGCCAGAGAGGGTCCCTCCAGACCGAACGTGCTGAACGACTCGTCGAGAAGTTCCATGGCTTGTTCGGGGCGGCCCTCGTCATCCGCGATCAGGGCGAGAAGCCAGGATCCGACGTTGCGGATGAGGACAGCCGGGTCGCCGAGCATGCGCTTCACTTCGGCGGCGTAGGTCTTGACGGCTTCTCGGTCGTTCGTGTGCAGGGCGACCCGCAACAGGGTGTACAGGGCCGTCGCGTCGGCAAAATTGCCCATGCCCATCTCATCCGCCAGCGCCGCGGTGGCCTCGGCCTCCGCCCGTGCGTCCATGAGGAGGCCGGCGTCCAATAGCGCCCGGGACCGGTTGCTCATCCACAGACCCATGGCGGCGGCCTGTCCGTGTTTCTGGGTCTCGCGGATGCCCGCTTCGGACTCGGCGAGCGCCTCGGCGGTGTTTCCCGCCGCGATGAACAGGAAGGCCTTCCAAAGGGCCTCGGGGACCCACAAGGAATGGGCGAACCCCACCCCGGCCGCCAGGGACGCGGCCTGGTCGGCCAGCTCGAACGCCTGCCGCCAGTCCCATCGGTAGAACCGCACGACGGAGTCGACGGCGAGCGCGGTGGCCTGGGCCGCCTTGTCGTCGGCCTGGGTGGCGGCCTCCAGCGCGACGGCGACGGCCCGTGCGGTCGCCTGGATGTCACCGATCATGGACAGGTTGAGGCACCACAGCCCCAGGAGCTGCGCCCGCAGACCAGGGGAGATACCAGGAAGAGCGGCCCCGACGCGTGCCTGGTCGGCGGCTTCGGTGAAGTCGTACTGGCTGGAGACCCGCGCCAGGCCGAGCCGCACCTGTGCCTCGACCTCCGGCTGCATGCCCCCGGGCAGTACGGTGGCGGCAAGCGCTCGGGCCTGTGACGCCTGGCCCGTCTGCCACAGCAGGAGCATCGTCTCGGCGACGACCGCCGGACGTTCGGGTGCGGAGTCACCGGTCAGCTCCAGCGCCCGGCGGCTGAGTCGCTGAGCCGAAGACGGTGCGGAGGCGGACAGCTCCGCCGCGGCGGCCCTCAGCAGTTCCACCGCCCGATGGTCACCGGCTTCCGCAGTGTCCACCAGCAGAGCGGCTGCCTCCGTCACCGGAGCTCCTCGTTCCAGCAGGACATCGGCGGCATGACGCCGCAGGGCCCGGCGTACAGCCACTGGAAGGCCGCTTTCGACGGCCTCACGGATCAGGTCGTGCCGGAACAGCAGTCGATCGTCGCGTTCGACGAAGAGATGGGAGTCGAGCGCCTCCTGCACCGGCGTTATCAGCGCTGCCGTCGGCTTGCCCAGCAGCTCGGCCAGGAGACCGATGGTGACGGTTCGGCCGACCGCCGATGCGGTCTGCACGACTTCACGCGTGGACGGCGCGAGTCGGTCGAGGCCGAGCCGTACGGATGCCTGGAACCGGGCGGGCAGATCCTCGCCCGACAACCGAGCGATGTCGCCGTCTATGGCCACGGTGTGCTCGTCACGCATGCTGCGCAGCAATTCGACCAGGAGCAGGGGTACCCCCTCAGCCCTCCCGGCAGCCTTCAGTGTCCCGGAGTCGGGGGCGGCACCCAGGATGTCCCGGGTGATCTCCGCGACTGCGGTGTCCGCGAGGGGACCCAGTTCCAGCCGGTGGGCGCCGAGCTGCGAGAGCCGGTCCAGGGTCGCGTGAACACCTGGGGCTCCGGAATTGCTGCGTACCGCCAGAAGCCACAGGATCGCGTGGGACGACAGGCGTACCGACAGCGTGCGCAGGGCGAGGAGCGTGACGTCGTCCAGCCACTGGATGTCGTCCAGCGCGACGACCAAGGGGGTGTCGAGCGCTGCCTGCTCCAACCGGTCCTGCAGTTCCTGCAGCAGCCAGAACCGCTGCTCGGGAGCAGACGCGAGATTCCGCAACCTGTCCACGTCGAACAGGGTGCCCGGCCCCATGAGCAGTCCGTCCAGCAGCGGGCCCAAGGGGACGAACTGCCCGTCGGGATCCGCGCCTCCCTGGAACAGCTTCAGCCCGCGGCGCATGGCCATGCTCTGTGCCTCCGCCAAGAGGCGGCTCTTCCCGCTGCCAGGAGGCCCTTCCACGCACACGATGCCGCCGTGTCCTCGTGTCAGTGCGGTGAAACGCCCATCGAGGAAGGCCAACTCCTCGTCCCGACCTCGTATCGGTGACCGGACACCACCGATCCGGGACGACACCGATGGCTGCTGGAAGCGGTCCACATAGTCCTCTGCGGCTGAAAAGGCAATGCACAGGAGTGCACAATTCGACAGACACAGCATGCCATGCTCGAAAGATGCTGGTCAGAACGGTCGGACTGCTGTTCCTCGGCACCGCCACCGACAGCGACGCGTTCGCCGTCTCGGCTACGCGCCGGATCCGCTCTCACTCAGGAGCCCGCCCGTGGACCTCTCGGCCTGTCGTGCCGGTGGCCACCGGCAGTGGCGCCCGCACCACACGGGACGTGGGCATACCCTCTGGTCCAAGACGAACAGCGAGGGAGAGATGTCCGAAGAGAAGCCCTTTGGGGGGGTCCTGCGGGCTCTGCGTCAGCAGGCTCATTTGACGATAGAGAACTTGTCCGAGGCATCGGGTGTGAGCGTCCGGGCGATCAGCAATATGGAGCGGGGGCAAAGCCTCGTACCCCAACGGCGCACGGTGATGGCGCTGGCAGAGGGGCTGGGGCTCGGAGAGGCGGAACGGGGGCGCCTCCTGGCTGCGAGCCGAGCGGGTCGTACCACGCGTGCGGTGGCGATCGCGGGTACGGCGGTACCGCTGCGGTCGATGAGGGACTTCACCGGTCGTACGCCTCAGCTGGCCTGGTTGAAGGAGGCGGCAGAACGGACCGGTGCCAGTGAGGGTGCATCGGTGGCGGTGATCTCAGGGCCGCCGGGGTGCGGGAAGACGACATTGGCGTTCAAAGCAGCGTCGGACCTGGCAGAAAGGTTTCCCGACGGGCGCTTCGTGGTGGACCTCAACGGCGTCGACGGGGCCGTGGACCCGGGCGATGCGCTGGTGAAGCTGCTGAAGGCCCTGGGGGTGACGGATCGTCGGCTGAGACAGGAGGACGCGGCCGGGCACGCCGGCTTGCTGCGCGCGTTGCTGGGTGAGCGGCGTTGTCTCGTGGTGCTGGACAACGCCCGCGACGAGGGACAGGTCCGTCCCTTGCTGCCGGCGGCCGGGCGCAGTCTGGTCCTTGTCACCAGCCGCCGCCCGCTGTCCGGGCTGGAAGACGTCGACCGGCTGGCACTGGCGGAGATGGAACAGAGCGAAGCCGTTGAGCTGCTTCGCCGGATCCTGGGCGGGGATCGGGCGAACGCGGAGCCCGACGCGTTGGCCCGGGTGGCAGAGATGTGCGGACGGCTACCGCTGGCCCTTCGAGTGGCAGGCAACTGGCTCGCGGTCAGGTCGGCCTGGAGCGTCGAACGGCTGGTGTGTCGCCTGTCCGACGAGGAACGCCGGTTGAAAGCCCTGTCGGCGGGCGACGTACGGGTAGAGGCGGCGTTCGAGCTGTCCTACCGGCAGCTGTCGGCCGAGGCCGCTCGGATGATGCGCTTGCTGAGTCTGGTCCCGGGGCTGGACATGACCGCCGCGTACGGAGCCTCACTTGCCGGAGTCGATGTCTTCGAGGCTGAGGACGTCATGGAGGAACTGGTCGAGTCCGGGCTGCTTCAGGCCACCTCTGACGGCCGCTACCAACTGCATGACCTGTTGAGGTTGTTCGCTCGCGCTCGTCTGTCCCATGAGGAAGCGTCCGGCGAGCGGGAAGCGGCAGAGGACCGCCTTCGGACCTGGCTGCTGGAGACGGCCGTCATCGCCGGCCGCTGGTACAAACCCAAGTACGGCGCCCCGCCGTCCTCCTGGCGGGGACTCGTTCCTCTGGAGAACGCGGAGGAAGCCAGGGACTGGCTGCAGAGTGAGGCTCCCGCCTGGCTCGCGTCGTTGCGCGCCGCCGCGCAGAAGAACGAACACGTACGCGTCGTGGAGGTCGGCGACGCCATGGAGTGGTTCTGCGACCTGTGGGTGTTCTGGGGGCACTGGTCGGAGGTCTACGAACTGTCCAGCCGTTCCGCCGAGGCGCTCGACGACCCCGACATACGAGCCTTCCACCTCAACATGCATGCCTGGGCCCTGATCGAATGCGATCACCGGTATCGCGAGGCCGTCGAACGGGCCGACGCGGGCCTGCACCACGCACGTCTCGTCGGCGACGTCTCCCAACAGGCGTCCGCGCTCTCGCACGCGGCGGTCGCACACCGGAAACTGGGGGAAGGGGAGGAGGCCGCCGACAAGGCGCGAGCCTCCGTGGAGCTCTACGAAGACATCGACGACCGGGAGGGCTGGCTGGGAGCCATGGTGACGTTGGGGTCCTGCCTGCGCTCCCTGGGGCGGGTCAGGGACGCGCACACACAGCACCGGCGCATCATCTCCTTCCTCGATGCCCCCGACAGAGAGGTCGACGGGCACCTGGCCGGCATGGTGCGTGCCCACACGACGTATGCCCTCGGCCTCGACCACGCCCTTCTGGGCCGATGGGGCGACGCCGCGGACTGTCACCGCGACGCGCTGGCCCAGTTCCGGAGCATCGGCATGCCCCACATGCAGGCGAGCGCATTGCTGGGCATGGGGGAGGCCCTGGTCGAGCTGGGAGAGAGGGAAGAAGCCCGCGGCTTCCTCGACGAGGTCATCAAACTCGGCGACGCGGCCGACGGTACGGTCGTGAGTGGCGCGCGGAAGCTGCTGGACTCACTGCTCGCCCGGTGAACACCGCCACCCCGGGCAGCGCGACTGGGGCGGCTCCCTCGGGAAGCCGCCCCGGTCGCCGTGGTGTGTGTCACGATCCGTCGCTCCGGTCGCGACGGCTGTGTAGAGCGACGTGCACGATGTCGAGCGTCTGGACGAGCGCCGCGCGGGCGGAGGCCGTGTCACGGAGCCGGTCGAGCACCATGAAGCCGTGGATCGTGCCGTGGTACCGCACAGACACCACCTCCACGCCGGCCACACGAAGCCTGGCCGAGTACGCCTCTCCCTCGTCACGGACGACATCGGCCTCACTGGTGACCACCAGAGCGGGCGGAAGACCGGTGAGCTGCTCCAGCGTCGCTCGTAGAGGCGATGCGGTGGGCCGATCGCGCAGCCACACGTCGGGTACGTACTGATCCCAGAACCGGCGCATGGTGTCGCGGCCGACGAAGTACCCCTCCGCGAACTGCCGGTAGGAAGGCGTGTCGAAAACGGCGTCCGTGACGGGACACAGCAGCACTTGTTGCACCAACCGTACCCCGCCCCGTTCCTTCGCGAGCAGGGTCAGCGCCGCCACCAGGTTCCCGCCCGCCGAATCACCGACGGCGGCCATCCGGCTTCCGTCCAGCCCGATCTCACGACCCCTCTCACAAAGCCATCTGGCAACGGCGTAGCACTGCTCGACGGCGACCGGGTACGGAGCCGCGGGCGGGAGCGCATAGTCGATGAGCACGACGGCCGCGTCCGTACCGAGAGCGAACATGCGAGCCAGGTGCCCGACATGAATCTGAGATGATGTATCGGTGCCACCTTCCCCCAGGACGTAGTCCAAGCCGTGTAGGAACAGGACGACAGGCATCACCCCAGCCCTGTTGTCGGCGGGCCTGACCACCTCCACCCGTACGTGCCCGGTGGGCCCGCCAGGCAGCGTGAACCACTGAGCGGATGTAGCGCCTTCGTCGAGAACGGGGTCCGCTTGCCCGGAACGCGGCTCAGGCCGACATGGTGCTGAAGAGACGGAGTTCCGGTTCACGAATTCCTGGGTGGGACGGTCGAGAACGGCGTGGGGGCGCGGCGGGGGAGGAAGGGCGCTCATGTGCTCTCCGCCTGGGATGTCCTGGGGCGTCGCATGCCGTCGGCCATCGGGGTCGACGTGCCGACGGGTACTGGGAGGATCTGGCCCCGGGCGGTGTGCAGCGCGCGCCACTCACGAGGGGGGACACCATAGGCGGCGCGGAAGACCCGACTGAAGTGGGCGGGGCTGTTGAAGCCCCATCGATTGGCGACAGCCGACACACTGGGAGTTGCCCTGCCGCGACGAGCCAGCTCCCGGCTGCATTCCTCCAAGCGCCGTCGTTGGATGAGCCGACAGACGGTGGTTTCCTCGCCTTCGAACAGCTTGTGGAGGTAGCGCACCGACATGCCGTGCGCTCGGGCGATGCTCTCCGGCGACAGATCCGGGTCACCCAGGTTGCGGTCGATGTGCTCATGGACGCGCAGTAGCAGGGCTCCGGAAGCGGTGTCCGGTTCTGCGCCGCTCGGATGTGTCCGCTCGGCGATCAGAGTGCTGAGCAGATCGACGAAATCATCGGCCAGCCTGTGCGCGATGACCGGGGGATGACTGCCGGTCAAGGAGGCCAACGCGGACAGGAAGAGGAAGAGTATCGCTTCGATGCCGCCGCTCGTGTGGATGGCGTTGCCCGAGATCCGGCGGATGTCGCTGTCCGGCACGGTCAAGGTGCGGCGGGGCAACTGGAAGACGTGCGTGGTGAACCGCTGCGGGTAGTCGAAGGAGTACGGTCGTCCCGTCTCGTACACCACCAGGTCCCCTTCGCTCACCTCCGTCGTCCGGCCGCCCTGCACGAAGGTGGCCGTGCCCGATATCTGGACTCCCACTGCCACCAGCGCCTCAGAAGACCGGGTGATGAGCGTGGGTGTACGGCTGACTCGCTTGGCGTCGGCCTCCACGGTCGAGACCTGGAGATATCCGATGCGGCGGGTGGCGATCCTGCCGTCGAACGAGCCGGAACTCTGGGGGGACACCGTCATCGGCCCCAACGTTCTGCTCATCACCTCGTTCCAGTACGCCACCTTCTCGTGTTCCGGCACGGAGTCGGTCGTCAATACCACGTTCAAGCTGGCCTCCACTCAGAGATAGGTCTCAAGGACTGAGGCGAGGCGGCGGAGTGGCAGTGTCTCTTCAGCAGGCAGGGCCGAAGCCGGCAGTACCGTTCCGTCGCTCGGGCAGGCGGCATCTCGTGAGGACAGGTCGGTCTACCGGCGCTGACCTGCAGGTTCTCGCTCTCTGGGAACAGCCAAACACTCGGCAGGCGTCGGTCCCAGGCACAACAGAGGCAGAAATTTCTGCCGGTCGGCTGCGAGGCACGTGACTCTTGTCCTGCGGCTGGCAGAGGAGGCGCAGGCCGGCGCTATGAAGCACGAAGGCCCCGCCCCCGCGGGCGCAGTGACGCACCGGCGAGAGCGGGACCGTGGTTGATCGAGGGGAGCCGCCGGCAGGGGCTGCCTGCCGGCGGGAGACTCAGCAGCCGTAGAGGAGGTTCTCCAGGATCACGTTCCAGTTGATCCACATGTTCTCCTTCCCGGCCGGAACCGCCTCCCATGTGCATCCCAACCACTCCTGCAGTGGTTGAACGGGAACATCCAGGAGAACCGTGCCGATGCCTCCTCCTAGGAGGATCCGTACGTCGGGCCTGTTGTCGCAGTGGCACGGTGGCCAGATGCGCACGTCGCCCTCTCCGGACCGTCGGTGAAGGCCCGCCTGGAGAAGTTCTCGGGCGAAGGCCCATCGGGCGGTGCCCGAGCCTGCGGGTTCAGGCATGTCCAGAAGTACGGTGAAAGGCTGTCGGCGGTCGTAGGAAAAGCGGAGGACAACAGGCTCCGTTTCGGTCCGGCTGATCACCGAGTTGGCTGTGACGGTTACGGTCATGACGCTGCTCGGCTCTTGTGAGCCTTCTTCCGGGAGCGGGCGTGTGTTCATTGCGGAACTGCCTCTCGAAAGAGGGAAGCGATGTCCCCTCGACGTTCAGCTTCGGTGCTGCCGCCCCAGACGCCATAGCGTTGCCGGGATGCCAGAGCGAAGCGACCGCAAGGGTCACTCACCGGGCAGCTCTCACAGATCGCTCGTGCTTCGTCCTCGCGTCGTCGACGAGCTCGGCCTCGTTCGCCGGGGGGTGAGAAGAAGACCGAACTGTCCATCCCTCGGCACGTAGCTTCGGCTTGCCATTCCCACACCTGCAGAAGCGGCTTCGTCCGAGTCTTCATCGTCCTCTCCTTCTGTGCTCCGAAAAGTGGTTGTGGCTCTGGTTGGTTGGGTCTCGGCGTCGTGGAAGTTCTTATTGCTGGTGAATCCTTCAAGGGTCCTGGTCTATGGGAGATGGCCCCTTTCGGCGAGCTCAGTGATGGCCGCATCGATATCCAGATGGCTGCTCTCGGTTCCGAGGGGAACCAAGGTGAACGCCTGTTGAAGGAAATCGGACACCCTCGCGGTATCCAGATCGATCAGTGCGGTTCCGGTCGAGTTGCTCAGGATGATGCGCAGAGAGTGCGAATTCCGGAAATTCCTGGGAGCCGCCAGAACATCGCCGAGCCCAGTGGGGCGCCTCGTTCCCTCTATGAGTAGCTCACGGGAAAAAGTCCATATGATGGGCGGCCCCAGAGATGATCTAAGGGTAAGTCGGACGGCGTAGGGTTCGGAGGTCCCGTAATGCAACTCTGCCGGCAACGGCAATCGCGGCCCCTCCAGGGCGCTGACGTGCGCCGTCACCGAGCATGCGATCGTGCTCGGACTCTGTTCCATGTTGGCCCTCGAAATAGTGCAGACGCATAATTCCTTTTGGCGACGCTAAGCTGCGGCAGCTGGGGAGTTTGCCGAAGGGTGCATGGAGCTTTGCTCAGGAAAGCACTTCTGTGCGGCAGGGGCCGAATCCGCTCCCTTGCCCCTGCAACTCGCTCCCGACGAGAACACGTGGTGCTGCAGGAAGGCCGGCTGCTGGACGGACCTCCTGCGAACGGCTGATCCGTATAGCGTCGGCAAGCACGGACAGGCCACAACCAGGGCGCTGAGAGACAAATGAGCCTCGCTGGCCGTCGCTACTGTCACGTACCTGCGGCATCCCGATCCACGTGCTCAGTGAACGGTACTGAACAGTGCTGCACCCTCAATGGGGTTGTTATGACGCAGCCGTGCCCGCTGAGCGGTGCCTCGATGCTCGCGTGGAAAACCGAAGCAGACGATCTGTCGCCGTCCCAATTGGCGGGCAGTCCCGCACACCAGCCATGACAGGAAGAGGGAGTTCTTCCACGTCCCGTTCCCTCAAGCCGACCGCCGTTCTCGTCCACGGCGCGTTCGCCGACGCCTCCAGCTACGCACAGGTGATCCCGCGGCTCATCGCTCGCGGCCTGGACGTGGTCGCGCCGGCTGTCCCCAACCGGAGCCTGATCGGCGACGCCGCCTACGTCGCCTCGATCGTCCGACAGATCCCCGGTCCCGTCGTCCTGGTGGGCCATTCGTACGGAGGCGCCGTCATCACGGTCGCCGGTACCGAAGACAACGTCGAGGCCCTGGTCTACCTCGCCGGTTACGCCCTGGAGAAGGGCGAGAGCCTCGGCGAACTGCAGGGCCGTTTCCCGGACTCAGACCTTGCCGCCGCCCTGGTCCACACCCCCTTCCCCATCGAAGGCTCGACCGAGACCGGCACCGACGTGTCGGTCCGGTCCGACAAGTTCCCGGCCGTCTTCGCCGCCGACGTCGACCCCCGCCTCGCCGAGGTCCTCGCCGTCTCCCAGCGCCCCCTCGCGGCCCAGGCGTTCGCCGACGCGGCCCCGGCCGCCGCCTGGAAGACCAAGCCTTCCTGGGGCCTGGTCGCCTCCTCCGGCCACACCATCAACCCGGACGTCGTGCGCTACGGCTACCAGCGGGCCGGCATGACCACCGCCGAGGTCGACTCCTCGCACCTGGTGATGCTCTCCAACCCCCAGCGCGTCGTTGAGCTGATCGAGGAAGCCGTCCGGGCCACCTGCGCCTGACCGCCCTTGTCGCTCGTACCCGCCAGTCCGGCCGTCCCGAGGCGGTTTTTCCCCTCACCAGAAAGCGAGCAATGAACTCACCCGTCTCACGCCGCACCGTGACGGCGTCCCTCCTGGCCGGCGTCGCGGCGCTGGGCACCGCAGGCGTCGCGCATTCCGTGCCGTTCACGGCGGCGGACAGGGGGAGGAGCTGATCATCAGAAAGGACTTGTTCCGCAAACAGTTCGCGGCTGGCGTTCCCGTCCGGACCGCCCAGGTCATGGCCGCGGGACAGCGCCCGATCGCCCTTGCCGCACTGCAGGAACCGGCTACCGCCGCCGCGTGGAAGGAGATCCCCAGCTGGTACCTCGTCGCGAGCGAGGACCGCAACATTCCCCCGGCCGCCGAGCAGTGGATGGCCAAGCGCGCCCACGCTCACACCGTCACCGTCCGCGCGCCGCATGCCGTGTCCGTGAGTGATCCCGGAGCAGTCACCGACCTGATCCTGCGCGCCACCCGCTCCGTTCGCTACGGTTGCTGACTGGGCGGCCGCTTCCTCCCCCTCCGACGTCACCGCTCACCGGCGGACAGGCCCCGCGGCAAGATCACCCAGCCGCGGGGCCTGCCGCGTTCTCCCGCTCCGTCCTCTGCGCTCCTCTCTCGCCCCGTCTTCCGCTTCGGGTGCGCGGCGAGAGGCAGTGCCTCCGAGCCGGCGCGCATCATCTCCCAAGGCGACGCGACAGCGCAGAGTGATCGCTTCACATCCCACGTATAGGCACAGCCATGGGCCGGTTCATGTGATGTGCGCGTACCAGGTCGTCGTGACGATGGGGATATGGGTCGGGGAGGAGATGGCATCAAGCGGGGCGCACCGACATCGCGTGAGAGCGTTTCATCGGTCCCGCACGGATGTGTCGTACCAGCGGCGTCGAGGCGCAGGCGCCGCTGCTGGGATCGGGTCCTCTGGTCACCTCTGCCCGGTTTTGGGCACGGCGTGACGCACCAGGCAATGGGTGACCGCATCCTGTGGATCGGCCGTCGCCCGCCGAGCGGCAAGCGGCGTATGGGCTGTTCTGGTCGAATGTGCTGACCAGTCGATCATGCAGTTCGCAGGACTGTAAGAACATAAGAAGGGAGTCGTCGTGGCCGAACCGTCCAGGGTCCAGCATGGGAGTTAGCCGGAGTACTGTGGACCGCTCCATGGCCGGTACAGGGCTGATAGGTCGGCAGGCCGAGATCACGCAAGTACTCGACATCATCGACGAGGGATGGAACCAGCCGCGGACACTCCTGCTGCTCGGTGAGGCGGGGGGCGGGCAAGTCGAGACTGCTCTCGATCGCCGCCGACCACGCGCGAGACAGCGGGGCGCTCGTCCTGGCTGCCCAGGGAGTCGAGGCTGAATCCCGGCGTTCCTTCGCGTCTCTGCACCTGCTCCTCCTCCCCGTCCTGTCCGACCTCCCAAGACTGCCGGACCACCTGCGCAACGCCCTGGAGGCGTCGTTCGGAATGGCTCCTGCCGACGGACCGGTCGATCCGATGCCTTTGCGCATGGCGGTCCTGACACTGCTGACGGAGGTATCCCATGGACAACGCCTCCTGATCGCCATCGACGACATCCAGCACGTCGACAGGGATTCCCTCGACGTTTTGGACTTCGTGATGCGCCGCATCACCGCCAAGGGTGTTCCGGTCCTGTCGGCAGCTCGTGGGCAGACGCCCCCCGACGGGGTTCCGGCAGATGTGCGCGCCCTGTCGCTTGCCCCGCTGCCGCCACAGGCCGCGGCCGAACTCCTGGACGCGTAACCGCATCCCCCATCGGCCAGACACGCATCGAGGTGCTGAGGCAGGCCGAAGGAAACCCGCTTGCCGTCATCGAACTGTGCCGCGCGACCGACTTGCTCACGAGGTGCAGTGGACTCCCGGCTGTCCCGCCGTCGCGCGACAGGGCCGCAGGGCACTCGACGGCACGCCGCGTTCACTGCCCTCGCTCCTCGAGTGGAGAAGCTCCGATGACCATGCCTTCGGGTCACATCCAGATCGTTTCCGAGCCGCCGGTCGCGGAAGACGGCGGATTCCTCCACCTAGATGATCAATTCCAAGGGGTCAGTGGTCATATGAGGTGAGCGAGCGGAGGGAGTTGCGTCCGGTGTGGTCGTTGTGCCAGATCGCGGCAGTCAGCGCGAGGATTCGTTGCATGACGCGTGCGATGACCCCACCGGGAGTGCGTCCTCGGTGCTGTTCGAGGTCGAGCTGTCCCTTGAGCGTCTCGTTGATCGACTCGATGACTTGCCGCAGGGGCTTGAAGAGGTGCGTGCCGGGTCGCTGCCGTTCACCTTTGCGGGTCGGCCGCAGCAACTGGATTCCGTGCTCGGCGAGTTCGTGTTCGAAGGCGCGGCCGAAGTAGTTCTTGTCGCCGATCAGTGTCTGTCCGGGTCTGCTTTGAAGGAAGTCCGGTTCGGCGGCGAGGAGGTCGAGGAGGGTTTCGCGTTCGTCGGCTTTGGCTCCGGTCAGGGCGAAGGCGACGGGCAGTCCCTGGAGGGTGCATATCAGGTGCAGGCGCAGTCCCCAGAAGAAGCGGCTGTGGCTGGCGCAGTAGCCATACTGAGCCCATCCGGCGAGGTCGGAGCGTTTGACGGTCTCGCGTGAGCGGCCGCATTCCACAGGTGTGGAGTCCACGATCCATACGTCGTCGCTCCACACCGAGGTGTTGGTGGCCAGGATCCGGGTGATCCCGCGGAGCAGGCGGGCGACCTTGCGCAGCCGCTTGTTGTAGCCAGGTTGCTGGGGCAGGTAGGGGAAGAGGTGCCGCAGGTGGGCGCGGGCGTGGCGGAGCCACTTGGCCTCGGAGGTGAAGCCGAGCATGGCCTGCATCATCGCGAGGGTGACCAGTTCGGCATCGCTCAGGCGCGGTGCGATGCCGACCGGTGGTCGCCACGGTGCCAAGTCCGGATGCTCCTTCAGCAGGTCGTCGGCCGTCGCATAGAGTGCTGTCGCGAGGGTGTCCAGGTTGTTCGTCACAAAGCAATTTTGGACGCCCTCGTTCTCGTCTCCGCAGGCGCCCCTTGGGATTGATCACCTACATTGGGCAGCATGTCCGCGAGTCTGTTGCCACCACAACGAATCCTCGACGCCGAACAGGCCGAAAGGAGGTTCGCGGTGTCGGCCGACGTCGGGTATCCGTACCGTGATTTCGCTCGCGAGCAGGAGATTCGCCTGTACGCCACCGGTCTGACCGTTGACGGAGACCTTGCCTTAGAACCACCACCCGGCATTGACTGGAATCCCTGCAACATGATCGTGGCGGGGGATCTGACCGTCGATGGGGACCTGTCGATGTCGTCCTATGGTGGCGGCTGCTTTCTGCTGGTGACTGGAGACCTGCGGGCACGTAACGTCTTCGTCTACGGAGAGCCGAACGTGGTGGTGCGCGGTGACCTGACCGCATCGAACGGCGTCTTTGGTCAAGACAACTACGGCATCCTCGTCGTCTGCGGACGCACCACCGCCCGCATAGTCATCAACACCTCCGGCTTCAACATGGTGTTCGCCGAAGATCCCCAGGCGTTCGTCATGGGTCATCCGAACCGCCAGAACTTCGCGAGCGATATCGACGACGAGCTGGAGCTCGAAGACGTCTTGGCCACCGACCTACTCGACCATGGCGGCGCCAACTTCGCAGCGATCCGCGCGGCGTTGGCGGCCGGACGGTCGATCCTGCGGCCAGGCATCTCCAGCGACGCATCTTGACGGCCACCCGGAGGCCAGTGACGCCAAATTGCTTCGCCGGCCATGGCCTGGTGGCTGCGTTGCGGCAACGACGAGCGCTCGTACGCGCAGACGATCCCTTGGAATCAATCATCTAGTGCTCGGCGACCCGACCGCGACCACCAGCGACGGGGAGAAGGTCCGACTGGGGCCGGGCGACCTTGTCTTCTGCGATCCTGCCCGGCCCCGCTCCCTACGGTTCACCGACGGCTGCCGGATGACGGTCCTCCGCCTGCCTCGCCGACACCTGGCGCTTTCGGAAACGGATCTGGACCGCGTCACGGGCATGACCGTACGAGGCGGCGAGGGCCTGGGAGCGCTCGTGTCCGACTTGCTGATCACACTGGCCACCGAGGCAGAGACCCACGGGACCAGAGTGATCGGCCAGCTGACGCGCAGTGCCGCGGACCTGCTCGTTGCCCTCGTCATGGAGGTTCTCCAGACCGAGGCGGAGGCGGACGCCTCGACCGCTGAGTCCCCGGGCAGCGAGCTGCTGCACCGGATCAAGGCATACATCGAGGAGCACCTCACGGACACGGACCTGTCACCACAGTCCGTCGCGCGAGCCAATTGCATCTCCGTGCGCTACCTGCACTAACTGTTCCAACACGAGGGCATCACAATGGGCCAGTGGGTGAAGCAGCGGAGGCTCGACTCCTGCAAGCAGGATCTGAGCCGGCCCCCGAACCGGAGGACCACCGTAGCGGCGGTGGCACACCGCTGGGGCTTCAGCAGCCAGGCGCACTTCAGCCGTACCTTCAAGGACGCCTACGGAACGTCCCCCGGCCAGTGGCAAGCGCTGGCTTCCTCATAGCGGGTCGTCTACGGAACACCTGTCTCCCGAGGCCACGTCTCCCCGTTCCGCTTGGCCGAGGGCTATTCGTCTCACACGCCGGAGGGGCGGCGCCGAGCTGCGGCGCCGAGCTGCGGCGCCGCCCCTCCAACGTGTTTGTCGGCATGCCTGCCGCATGGGGTGCTTCATGCTCACGTGAGCCGGCTACGTGAGCCGATTCCAGAGCGCCGGCCTACGGCCGTCCAGGAGTGTGCTTCAGCTCGGTGTCCAGCCACTGAAGAACCTCGGGTGTCACGGGGTCGGTGAGATCTTCGTAGTCGTCATGCTTCGACAGGTAGGCGGCCACGAAGGGGCATACGGGCACGATGCGCTTGCCAGAGGAGCGCACATCGCTGAGCACGGCTCGGATCAGCTGCGAAGCCAGTCCCTGGCCGGCATACGCATGGTCGATCTCCGTATGGAAGAAGACCCGCTGCTCGCCGCGGTCGCGGTAGGCGGTCAGGCCGGCCCGCTGCCCGCCGACACGGATCTCGTAGCGGTGCCGGGCGTCGACGCGTTCGACGGTCGGAGGGGTGGAAGCGTCGGTCATGGTGATCCTTTCGGTTGCGCGGTTCAGCGGCGCGGGGGTTTCCGCGTGGTTCGATGACGGTGTTCGGGAGGGAGGGGGCCGGAAGCCGTTCGCCGTCGTATCCCTCGACCGTGCCGAATCGTGTCGATGCGTTCTGCCAGTCCTCTCGGGCCTGGGTGATCTCTTCGTGAGTACGGCCGATGAAGTTCCACCACATGACGACCTGTTCCTCGAACGGTGTTCCACCGAGCAGGATGGTCCGTGCCCTCTCCTCCGATGCGTTGGTCAGCGTCAAAGCGACGCTGCCCTCGGCGGCGTATCCCAACTCCGTGGGCTGCAGCAGGGTGTCTGCCAGGAGGACGGGGCCCGTGTCTACGAGAAGACCGTGCTCGAAGGAGGCGTCCACGGTGAGCGTGATGGTGGCCTGGGGCTCCAGGACGATTTCCGCCCCGAGAAGAGGAGTGAAGGACGGTACGGGGGAGACGACCCCGGCCAGGGAGCCAAGGAAGACCCGGATCTCGGCGCCGCCGACGCGCACCGGCTCGGGCACGTGGTGGCGGAAGTCGCGGTCCGTGTTTCTCTGCTGTTCCGGCAGCGCCACCCACAGCTGCACCCCGTGCAGGACCGTGGTCCGGGAAGTCGAGACCTCCGAGTGGCTGATGCCGTAGCCACCTGTCATGAGGCTCAGTTCGCCGGGTCTTACGAACGCGTGGCTGCCGAGACTGTCCCTGTGCTCGATCTCGCCGCTGAACAACCGGCTCGCCGTCTGCAGTCCGATGTGCGGGTGGGGAGGGACGTTCATGCCACCGGGGAGGGTGACGTCGTCGGGGCCGTAATGGTCGCGAAACACCAAGCCCCGATCATGGTTCGGGAACGCTGCGGCAGAGTGCGTCGCACTTTCATCGCACGCGGGCCGCCAAGAGGGACGTCTCGCGGGGTGAGTACGTCGATGCAGGGAGTCTTAGCGCTCCGTGCACCGTCGAGCGTCGTCTGGGCGTAGGGCTGCGTGGAGTCCTTTTCGGCAGTGCCCACCAGGCATGTCTCCTTTCTGGGAGGGATCTTCGTCCGTCAGTCCCGTGCTGCCTGGTTGTGACGAGGAGGCAGTGGGACCGCTTCGTCGTCTTCCGAGACGGCGGGGCCCGCGGACGTGTCGAAGGCATGGGTGACTTCCGGGCGAGTGCCGGGAACGAGAAGAAGACGGGCCTGGTCCTCGTGGTGCCGGTCGGTGAGAGTGAGCCTGACACTGTGCTGAGCGAGATGCTCCGACCAGGAGGCGACGAGGTAGTTCTCGATGAAGTGGGCCGGATCCTGCCCGTCCTGATACAGGCCCCATGTGAGTGCGCCGGTGCGCCGACGGGCCCGACCGACGTGCTCCATGCGTTCTTTGAAAGACGTGCCGTTCTCCGGGGCGACCCGGTAGGAGACAGTGACCAGTACGGGGCCCACAGCCGGCCCCGGTTCGAACACCAGGGGTGGGACGGGCCAATGAACAGAGGGGGAGGGGTCGAACTCCTCCCCGTCCTGCAGAGGCCAGCGTCGCAGACTGAAGGCACAGACGATCAGTAGCGCTCCGGCGGACAGCAGAGGAACGGTGAGGCCCAGACCGGCGGCGAGCGTGCCCCACAGCGGTGCCGCCAGTGCTTGACCGCCCTGGAAGACAAGGAGGTAGACGGCGAGCCCGCGGGCCCTGACCCAGCCGGGGAGTTGCGTCTGCACGGCCGCGTTGAGAGTGGACAGGACGGCGATCCAGGCAAGGCCGGCGAACAGCAGCGCGAGCGTGACCAGCCAGGGGTTGCGTACGGTGGCCAGGACGACCAGGACACCCGCGAACAGCAGGGCCCCACAGCCCAGGGTCCGGCTGGCGCCCAACTTCCGGTTGGTGCGGGGCAGGACGAAGGCGCCCGCCACCGCCCCGACGCCCACGGCCCCCAACAGCAGCCCGTAACCACCTGAACCCAGGTGCAGGGAGCGGCTCGCGACGAGCGGCAGCAGTGCCCACAGAGCGGCGCCCCCGGGGATGAAGAGAATCGTACGGAGGAGAACCCGGCGAATGCCCGGGGCGTACCACACGTAGCGCCGGCCCGCGTCGAGGGCGGCCAGCAACTTCTCACCGTGAGGCACGGGAGTGCGGGGTTCGGGACGTCGCCAGAGCAGCAGGACGACGGCGATGCCGAGGTACGACACGGCGTTGAAGGCGAAGACCCACGCCGGATCCGCCGCTGCCACCACCACGCCGCCCACGGCCGGCCCGACGGCACGGGCCAGGTTCATGTTGACGCCGCCGAGGGCAGCAGCCTGCCCGAGCTGGTGGCGCTTCACCAGCTCGGGCTGGATCGCCTGCCACGCCGGGCCCATCAGTGCCGTCCCACAGCCCAGCAAGAAGGTGAGGACGAGCAGCAGTACAGGGGTGAGGAGACCCGCGAACGTCAACGCGGTCAGCACTCCGGATATCGCGAACAGCGCGCCCTGCGTCACCAGAAGCACCGTCCGGCGGTCGTAGCGATCGGCCACCACGCCGGACGGCAGGGCCAGGAGCACGACGGGAAGGCTCGACGCCGTCTGGACCAGTGTCACCAGCGCCGGGTCGTGCCCGATCAACAGCCATTGGGCCCCGACCATCTGCATCCAGCTGCCGATGTTGGAGACCAGCTGGGCGATCCACAGGGCGCGGAACACACGTGCCGCGAGAGGGGCCCAGGCCGAGTCCCGCTGTACGGGCCGGGCGGGTGGGGAAGGGGGCGTGAGGTTCATGCGTGTCCCTGCGGGAGTACGAACGCGTCCGCTCCAGGGCGGTGACGCGATGACGATGGGCCGGGGGTACGCCATACGGCGACGGCCGGCCCACCGACTCCCACCAGAGGCAGCATCTCTGGGAAGGCAGTGGACCGTGCCGTCGTTCTCCGCATGGTGCCGAGGAATCAACTCGTCACTCAGCGGACCGTGGGTGACGCGCTCCTTCTCCTGCGGGGGCCTTCCGGTGCAGCACCACGCGAGTCAGCAGGCCGCTCGCCGGCCCCAAGATGATCGCGGTCACGGAGATCCACACCGGCCAGGGGGTGACGGCCAGCGCGTGGTCCACGGACCATCGACCCGCCCCGGTGAGGGCCAGAGCGGCGGAGGCGACGACGAGGACGAGAGGGTACTCGTAGCCGTCGTTCTGGACCCAGAGCCCCTTGGGCCACTTCACGGTGCCGGCGACCGTCATCACACCCATGGCTGCCATCGCGGCCAGAGGGGTGAGCAGGCCGGCCGCCAGGAACAGGCCGGCGCCGATCTGGCTGGCTCCCGCAGTGAGCGCTGTCAGCCGACCACCGCGGAATCCGTCCCCTCGGAATTCCTCGGTCCCGCCTGCCAGCCCTTTTCCTCCGAGGTGGAAGCTCACCTTCTGCACACCGTGCCCAGCGATGAGGAATCCGACCACGAGCCGCAGGATCAAAAGTCCAGCGTCCATCATGTCCCTGCCTGTTCCCGACGTGTCCGTGGTGAGGGTCAGCCCGCGGCGTGAGCGCCGATGACAGCCTGCGCGTAGACCATGCCGAGGCCGTAGGTGCCGCCGTGCGCCTTGACCACGTCGCCCACCGCGGCGTACGTCTCGGTCCGGGCCCAGTCGCGCTGGAGCTCCAGGAGCACCTGCACCCAGGTGACCGGGATGGCGCCGGCCTGGATCATGCGCTGCACGGCGTGCTCGTGGGCCTGCGGGCTGACGCCGCCGGACGCGTCGGTGACGACGTAGACCTCGTAGCCCTGAGCGATGGCGGAGAGGGCGGGCAGGACCACGCACACCTCGGTCCACAGTCCGGCGATGACGAGCTTCTTGCGACCGGTGGCCTTGACCGCCTCGACGAAGTTCACGTCCTCCCAGGCGTTCATGGTGCTGCGGTCGATGATCTTCTGCTCGGGGAAGACCTCGGCCAGCTGCGGCATGAGCGGGCCCGAGAAGGACTCGGCGGCCACCGTGCTCAGGACGACCGGCACATCGAAGACCTTCGCGGACTTCGCCAGGCCCACGGTGGAGTTGATGATGGCGGTGCGGTCGCCGCTGCCGGTGCCGAAGAACATCTGCGGCTGGTGGTCGACGAACAGCACCGCGCAGTTGTCCGGCGTGAGCAGATCGGGGCTGGGGGCGGCGGTGACCTGGGCGATGTTGACCATGATGGGGTGCCTTTCTCGGGAAAGTGATGGCGCGGACCGCTGTCCGGGCCGTGGTGGTCCGTCCGATCGGACGGAGGGTTGGTGTCGGAAGGAGTGACCGCGGGTCAGCAACTTCCAGAAATTCAGAGGTCGAAGCAGGGATCGAAGGGCGTGCCCACTGCTTCCGGGGCCAGGCCGCGGGCCGTGCGCCACCGGCGGTGTTGCTCCGACTCGGCGACGGCTTCGCCGAGCAGCTCCGCCTGGCGGGCACCGGTGAGAGGTGTACGGCGGGAAGCCTGGTAGCCGCCGAACCGCGCGACCGGGCTCCAGGCCGGGACCGGCGGAAGTTCCTCGTCGAGCCCCTCGTACTCGGCGGCGGCGTAAACGATGCGGCCGCCCGTCACGGTCAGGAGCGATTCGATGCCGGCGATCTCCGGTTCGGCCACGGTGAAGTAGTCGTCGGACAGCACCGCGAGGTCTCCGTAGCAACCGGGCTTGAGAACGCCCTTGACCTCGTCCTCGCCGGTCAGCTTCGCGCCGGTGTGTGTGAACATCGACAACGCCGTCTGCCGGTCGACGCGGTTGGTCGGCGGCCGCAGCGTCAGGTCGCCGACGGAACGGCCGCTGACGAGCCAGTGCAGGGCAACCCAGGGGTTGTAGGTGGAGACCCGGGTGGCGTCGGTGCCGGCGCCCACGGTCAGGCCGCGGTCCAGCATCGCCCGGATCGGCGGGGCATCGGCGGCAGCCCCCGGCCCGTAGCGCCGCAGGAACGCCTCGCCCTGGAAGGAGAGACGGTTCTGTACGGACATCGCGCCGCCGAGGGCGCTGATGCGGTCGAGGCTCTCCGCGGAGACGGTCTCGGCATGGTCGAAGAGCCACCGGTTCCCGGCCGGGAACAACCCTTCCGCGGCGAGCTTCTCGAACACGGCGAGATCACGGCGGATGGTCTCGTCATAGGTGGCGTGCAGCCGGAAGCCCCACCCGTTCTCCATGAGGAGACGAACCGCCTTCTCGAATTCCCCCTCGTAGTCAGGAGCAAGTTCCGGGCGCGGTTGGGTGAAGTTCTCGAAATCAGCGGCCGCCCAGGTGAGATTCTCACCCGCGCCGTTGAGGCGCAGCCATTCGTCACCGTCCTCGGGCCGGGACGTCTCGATCCAGCGAGTGAGATCGTCGATCTCCTGACCCGCAGTCTGCGGAAAGAGATGATAGGAGATGCGCAGCGACAGCTGGCCCGCCTTGGCCAGTTCGATGACGGTCGCGTAATTGTCGGGGAAGTTCTGGAAACCCCCTGCGGCGTCGATCGCCGACGTGAGCCCGAACCTGTTGAGCTCGCGCAGGAAATGACGAGTGGAGGTCTTCTTGTCCTCGCCCTCCAGCACCGGCGCCTTGGCGAGAGTCGAGTAGAGGATCAGGGCGCTCGGCGCGGCCAGCAGCATGCCGGTCGGTTCGCCGTCGCGGCCCCGCACGATCTGCCCCCCCTTGGGATCGGGGGTGTCCTTGGTGAAGCCGGCGGCCTTGAGCGCCGCCCGGTTCAGGACGGCCGACTGGTACAGGTGCAGGACGAACACGGGAGTGTCGGGAGCCGCCGCGTTCAGTTCGGCGACGGTCGGCAGCCGTCGCTCGGCGAACTGCTCCGCCGACCATCCGCCGACCACGCGGACCCACTGGCCCTTGGGCGTGCGGGCTGCCTGTTCACGCAGCATGGCCAGTCCCTGACGCAGACTGTGCACGCCGTCCCAGCGCAGTTCGAGCACGTAGTTGAGGCCCCCGCGTATCACGTGCAGATGCGAGTCGTTGAGGCCCGGGATCACCCGTCGCCCGAGCGCGTCGACCACCTTCGTGTCCGGGCCGATGCGGCCGGCCACGTCCCTGTCGTCGCCGATGACCGTGATGACACCGTCGCGGATGCCCAGTGCCTCGGCGTGCGGCCGCGACGGGTCTCCGGTATGGATCCTGGCGTTGCGGACGACCAGATCGGCGGCATCATCGACGGGCTGTGGAACCAGCCCGCCAACGGGCATTGTTGACATCTTCTGGGACTCCCTCTGGAAAACGACTTCGATCCGAGCCATGGACCTGAAAAGGTGGACTTCGGCAACTGCGTCAGTCGATGAACGCATCACCGCTGGAATCGGACGGCGAAAAGTCCACCGGAAATTTTCACACCCTCTGAACGCCGAGATCGGACCGGTGCCGGTCGGCGGCAACCGCTGCATCACCACGATAGGCATGGTGTCTCCGGCGGGATTACACCCGAGTGCACAGGAATTTGCCTCACCGTGCACCGTGCTTCCCGACCCTGTCATGGGAGGCAGGAAGGGACAGGTGGCGAGTGCACAGCAGGGAAAAGAGCTGTGCACTGTCAGAGAAATCATCCTGGCCGACGGAATTAGCCTCGCGGGAAGTCACTTCGGGCGCCGCAGGCGGCGTCCGACCCGTCATGCTGGAAGCGCCGGCATGCTCTGTACATCCTGGAGACCGCTGTGTCTGATGCCACCAAGCCGGTTCAGCCTGTGCTGGAACCCGCCGCAGCCGCCTTCGCCGAGGCCACCGCCAACCCGCCCTATCTGTTCGACCTCCCCCCGGCGGAGGGCCGGAAGGCCGTGGACGAAGTCCAGTCCGGCAAGACCGACAAGCCGGCGATCGACGAGGAATGGATTACCGTCCCGGGCGGCCCGACAGGCAGCGTCCGTGCACGGATCGTCAAACCGGCCGGCACCGAGGACCCGCTGCCGGTCATCATCTACATCCACGGCGCCGGTTGGGTGTTCGGCAACGCTCACACGCATGACCGCCTGATCCGCGAGCTCGCCGTCGGCGCCGATGCCGCAGTGGTCTTTCCGGAGTACGACCTCTCGCCCGAGGCCCGTTATCCGGTCGCCATCGAGCAGAACTTCACCGTGGCCCGTTGGGTCGTCGAGCAGGGCGCGACGAAGGGGCTGGACACCAGCCGCATTGCGGTCGCGGGCGACTCGGTCGGTGGCAACATGACGGCTGCGTTGACCCTGATGGCCAAGGAGCGCGGTGGCGTTCCGCTGGTGCAGCAGGTGCTGTTCTACCCCGTCACCGACGCTTCCTTCGACACCGGCTCCTACCACCAGTTCGCCACAGATTACTTCCTGCGCCGCGACGGCATGCAGTGGTTCTGGGACCAGTACACGACGGACGAGGCGGAACGCGCAGAGATCACCGCATCTCCCCTGCGAGCGTCCATCGAGCAACTCACCGGCCTTCCCCCCGCCCTGGTGATCACGGCGGAAGCCGACGTGCTGCGCGACGAGGGCGAAGCCTACGCGGGCAAGCTCCGCGCGGCCGGCGTCCCCGTCGTCGCCGTGCGCTTCCAGGGCATCATCCACGACTTCGTCATGCTCGACGCCCTGCGCGAGACCCATGCGGCTGCCGCCGCCATCACGCTTGCGGCCGACACCTTGCACGTCGCCCTGCACAGCGCCTGACCACGAGGAACCACACCATGAGCACCTCCACTCCCACTGTCGTCCTCGTGCACGGCGCGTTCGCCGACGCGTCCAGCTGGATCGGCGTCATCACCGAACTGCAGAACAACGGCATCCCCGTCATCGCTCCCTCCAATCCGCTGCGCGGTCTCGTCGACGACGCCGCGTACATCGCCTCCGTGGTCGCCCAGATCGACGGTTCTGTCATCCTGGTGGGGCACTCCTACGGGGGCGCGCTGATCACTGTTGCTGGGGCCGCCGACAACGTCGTCGGCCTCGTCTACGTGGCCGCGTACCTGCTGGAGGAAGGCGAGAGCCTCGGCGAGCTCCAGGGCCGTTTCCCCGACTCACCCCTGGTCAGCAACCTCAAGCAGTGGACGTACCCGGCCGACGGCGGTGAGCCGGCTGTCGAGGTCACCATCGCGGAGGCTGCCTTCCCCTGGGTGTTCGCCGCGGATGCACCGACCGACGTGACGAAGGCGCTGGCCGCCACGCAGCGCCCACTGGCCGCAGCGGCCTTCGAGGAAACCGCCGGTGTCGCCGCGTGGAAGACCAAGCCCGCCTGGGCCCTGGTCGCCGGCGCCGATGAGGCGATCAACCCCGACGTCCAGCGGTTCGGCGCCCAGCGGGCCGGAGCGACGGTCGCCGAGGTCGCGGGAGCGTCTCATGCGGTCGCCGTTTCCCAGCCGGGCAAGGTCGCCGACCTGATCCGCGATGCGGTGCGGGCCACGAGCTGAAACGAGAAGAACCAGCTGCGCGGACGAACTCGGTTCGTCCGCGCAGTGCTGTCTTCGCCTGGCGTTCCATTTCACCGCCGTATGGACTCAGCCTTATCGGCGAGGGTGACGACGATGACCAGAGTCGCCGCCAGCAGGCCGGCCATCAGAGCCGGCGCAGGAGTCCAAGCCGCTCCCAGAACAGCGACCGTCCCCACGGGGAACGCGAACCGTTCGGTCCGGCCGTGCGGATGCGGCCGTACGTGGACGGTCCACACCGCGGTCAAGAAGACCGCCAAGGGCAGGGTGATCGCGACACCCGCCACCGACGGAAGGAACGGGGCGACGCTACGGCGGGTGATCAGCTCGGCGTACACCGCCAGGCCAGCCCCTTCGGCAGCCGCTGCCGCGAAGACCAGGTAATGGCCGTAAGCCCAGGTGAACCTCTTGCGATGACCTTGATGCGTTGTGGCGAGCAGGGTGTGAGCGGGCTTGGCGAAGTACAACCACCACATGGCGAAGACGATGAGCAGACCACCCCCGGCCAGTAGGTACAGTGCCGCGGCGTTGTGGTTCCGCCCGAAGGCGTCACGGACCGCTTCCGAAGCGGCCGCGACGGACTCGCCGAGCACGATGAGGACGAACAGCTCGTACCGCTCGGCGATGTGGCGCGGATGCCACGGGGTCATCCCGGCGGACTGTGCCCACACCGGCACGGCCACCTCGGCGGCGATCAGCACCGCGATGAGCGGGAGCCGGGCGGGGTCCGGCAGGAGGAGGGTGCAGACCCATCCCACCTGGCAACCCGTCACTCCGATGACGAAACGCAGAGCTGTCCGGCGCCGGGGAGGGTCCGACCGCGCGACCCGCAGCCACAGGACGGCCAGCGCGGTGCGCAGTACGACGTAACCCCAGATGACGACCCGCAGGTCACCCGTATCGGAAGCCGGCGGAATGCCGGCGGCGAGGACCAGGGAGCCGGTGATCTGAATCAGCACCGACAAGCGATAGGGGACGTCATCCGAGTCGTAGGCGGAGGCGAACCACGTGAAGTTCATCCACGCCCACCAGATCGCGAAGAAGACCACCGCGAACCGCAGGACACCAATGACGTAGTGCCCCTCGACCACTGCCGTGCTCAGACCGGCGGAAGCCTGGGCCACCGCGATCACGAAGCAGAGGTCGAAAAGGAGCTCCAGGGACGTGGCCGTCCTGTGCGGTTCACCAGGGTCACGACCGGGCATGCCACCGTTCCCGGTCCTTTCCCGCCTTCGTCCGGGCCACCACACGTCCACGGAAGGAAGGCGACTCAACCCAGCCCTCCCAGAGCGGCTTCCACCGTTCGACGGAAGGGAAGACAAGCAGGAACCCTGGACCGCATGCGCTCGACGGAGATCTCGGCATGGACAGCGACGTTCAGCCCGTACAGGACCTCCGCTCCCGCCGGTCCGGCAGAGGTGGCTCCGACAAGGACGCCACGGTCGGCATCCTCGACGAGCTTGACGAACCCCTCACGCTGTCGGCCCTGAGGTCCGCGACGCCCGAAAGAGTTGATCGGCAACAGGCTGGTGCGCACCCGAAGCCGTTGGTTCCGCGCCTGGCGTTCCGTGAGACCCACGGAGGCGATCTCGGGATCGGTGAAGATCAGGCGGGACAGCTTCTCGTAATCGGTGTCAGGACCGGGCCATCCCAGGATGTCCCGTACGGTTACCTCGGCCTGGTACATCGCGACATCGGTCGAGATGCCTCGGCCGGTGACGTCGCCGACCGCCCAGAGTCCCTTCCCGGCACGCATCTGTCCGTCCGTGGGCACGGCCCCTGCTGAAGCGTCCAGCCCTACGGTGTCGGCCCCCAGCTCCACGAGGCCGGCTTGCTGCTCCATGGCGACGAGCAGCCGTTCGGCACGTAGCGGTTCCCCGTCGCCGTCGAGGTGGACCGTGAAGCTTGTGCCGTCATGGCTGACCTCCGACACTTCCGTGGAGGTGAGGACGGTGACGCCATCCCGCAGCAGAGTCCTCTCAGCCAACATGCTTGCTTCCGGCTCTTCTTGCGGGAGCAGCCGGGGCTCCCGCTCCACCACCGTGACGGCACACCGGAAGCGCGCGAAGAGCTGAGCTGTTTCCACCCCGAGGCCACCGGCGCCCAGCACGATCAACGACTCGGGCAACTCCATGGCAGCCAAGGCGTTCTGGTCGGTCCAGTACGGAGTTCCCGCCAGCCCTCGTACAGCGGGAAGTCGAGGTTGTGCGCCGGTGGCCAGGACGGCACCCTGCCGGGCGTGGAAGGTGCGCCCGTCAACTGCCACCTTGCGCGGTCCGATGAGCCGTCCCTTTCCGCGTACGAGCCTGCTCCGCTTCACCATTGAAGGGCCAGCGGCGAGGTGAGCCGCCGAGAAGCGGGGCACGGGGCCGGTCGGCATCGTGGCGGCGAAGTATCCGGGGGGCAGGCGCTCGCTGCCGAAGAGCCTCGGCTCGATGCCCACCACGTCCAGACCGGCTTCTGTCAACGCGCTCGTGACGTATCCGCCTGCGTGTCCCAAGCCCAGGACGACCACGTCGGCCTGCTCGTTCACACTCGTTTCCCTTCCTCGTGCCTGACGGCTCATGTCGTCCGCGAAAACTAGAGGGGGAAACCCGTCAGCTTGTGCGCGTCGGCGCACGGGGACTTGCTCAGGAAAGAACGCCTGCGTATGTCCGACGCGCCGTGCGCTGCGGGACACCTTCACATGCGCTGACGGGCAAAGGCCGCCCTTCGCTGACACATAGCATCACTTGCGCAAACACCCCGAACCGCAGGAGGCGGACCATGACCATCGAAGCACAGCATGTGAGCAGCCAGCCACGGCTGCACCAGACGGGCCCCGTCATCCAGGAGTTCGGGACCGTCAAGCAGCTTCCGCTCGGTCTCTCCTACGACGCCCGCATGTACTCCTGCCAGAGGCTCAACAAGGTCCTGGCCGACACGCAGATCCTCTACGGCCTCTACAAGAAGCACCACTGGCTGATGCGCGGCGCGACCTTCTACCAGCTGCACCTGCTGCTCGACAAGCAGGCCGGGGAGCAGCTCGACATCGTCGACGCCCTCGCGGAACGGGTTCAGACCCTGGGCGGCGTGGCGGTCGGAGACCCTCGGCACGTCGCCGAGATCACCTCGATCCCCAGGCCCCCGGACGGCGTCGAAGAAGTACCGGTCATGCTGTCGCGCCTGCTGAAGGCCCACGAATCGATACTCATCGACGCCCGCGACGCCGCTGCCCGGGTGGGCGAGCTGGGCGACGACGGCACCAACGACCTGCTTGTCTCGCAGGTGATCCGGACCGGTGAACAGCAGGCGTGGTTCCTGGCCGAGCACCTGGTGGACACACCCCTGGTGCGTGCCTGAACGAGTCGGCCTCAGACGTCTGCGCCCCACTGCGACACCACTGGACACCACGCCGTGCCGCGTCGTGTCCGGTGATGTCGCGGGCTCCGACCAACAGTCTCCGATTCATGGGGAACGGGGCGCGCCTGCTGTCCGACAGGGTGTCGCCGTCCTCCGTCGGTGCACCGATCCGTCTCGCTCCCCGATCAGAACGGCTCACAGGAGAACCACCATGGACCACGACTCCGAACCGCCCGAACAGCAGACCCTCCGGGCCGCCCGGCACTTCGAGCCGGACTTGCGCCCGATGACCCGTATCAACCTCCGCCCCATTGCTTCCCCGATGCCGGTCGGCTTTTTTGCGGTGGCAATCGCGTCGGTCATCGTCGGAAGCCTGCAACTGGGTTTCCTTGGCGACGAGGCCCACCTGGCCGTGGCTCTGACCATCCTTCCGGCCTTTATCCTGCAACTGATCGTCAGCATCCTGGCCTTCGGAGCGAGGGACGTGCTCGCCGCGACGCTGATGGCCTGCTTCTCCGGAACATGGCTGGCGAGCTCCCTGGTCTTGGCGCTCGATCCGCCCTCGGGCACGCGCGTGCTAGGCGTACTCAACCTCGTGTTCGCCCTCTTCGCCCTCATGATGGCGTCCGTCGCCCACCGCAAGCGGTCGATGTGGCTGGTGCTCTGTGTCGCCGTGCCGAGGTTCACCGTGGCGGCGCTCTTCAACTTCACCGGCGCCACCTGGGTCGGCTACCTCTCAGGAGCACTCGGAATGCTCCTGGCGGTTGCCGCGCTGTACGCGGCGTTCGCCCTCATGCTGGAGGACATGAGGGGCGAGGAGGTCCTGCCCGTCGGACGTAGCGGCCCCGCCCACGAAGCCGTGGAAGGCAACCTGGCGGTGCAGCTTCGCAACCTGGAACGACAGGCAGGCGTGCGACGGACGCTGTGAACCCGGGGGCAGAGAAACTCGTTTCACTCGGTGAGTCGGCGGTAGCCGACGAGGCTGGAGCGCGAGGCTGTGGTGGGTGGCCCCACAAGGACGGCTCCGCCCAGGGTGACCTGCAAGGAACGGGCCCAGACCCGTTCCTTGCTCCGGCGCACGAAACGCCGGCGGACCGTCGGCTGTCCGACGGCCGCTCCCGCTCTGCCACACCCGGTCGCCCGCTCGCTGGGTGGCAACCCTTCCCCGCACCATCCACATCGGCCGGCCCATCCCGCCTGCGCCCGAGCCGCTCGTCCCCGAGCCAGGTCCTGTGCGTCCCGTCGCCCCAGGGCGCTCGCCGAACGACAAAAATAGCTGCCCGATACAATATTCCGGACATGCTCGGGCAGCCCGGCTTGAGCGGGGAGTCTGGAGGCAGAGTGGTCGGTGAGAGCACGGCGTTCGGGGCGCTCCTGCGGGAATTGCGGCTGGAAGCGTCACTGACGATCGAGGCTCTGTCCGCGGCTTCGGGTGTGAGCGTGCGGGGCATCGGCGATCTCGAACGGGGCCGGCGAGCCGCGCCGCAGCGGGGAACGGTGGCCGCGCTTGCTGAGGGTCTGGGGCTGGGAGAGGTGGAGCAGGAGCGGCTGTTGGCTGCCGCCCGGGCCGGCCGCAACCGGGGCTACAGCCCGTTGGGAGTACGCGCCTTCCCGCGCGGTATCGACGACTTCGTCGGCCGGCAGAAGGAGTTGTCCCAGCTGGCGGAGCTCGCCGACCGGGCTGTCGGTCGGCACCACTCTTCCGACCAGGCGGAGTCTGGGGCCGAGGCCACCGGGCGCCCGGTGGTGGTGACGGTGTCCGGGCCGCCGGGAACGGGCAAGACCACCCTGGCGCTGCACGCCGCCCGGGAGCTGTCCGACCGGTTCCCGGATGGGCAGTTGATGGTGGACCTGCGGGGTATGGACGACGTTCCGCCCGAGCCGCCCGAGCTGATGCTGGGTGTGCTCAAGGCCTTCGGCGTGGCCGATCGGGACCTGGCGAAGGCCGGCTCGCAGGGCCACCCTGAGCTGTACCGACAGGTGCTGGCCGACCGGCGGTGCCTGCTGGTGCTGGACAACGCCCGGGACGAAGCCCAAGTCCGTCCGCTGTTCCCCGGCGCCGGTGCCGGAATGGTGGTGGTGACCAGTCGGCGCATGCTCACCGGCCTGGAGAGCGTGCACCGCCTGGCTCTCGACGAGCTCTCCTCGGTCGAGGCCTCCGTTTTCCTGACCGCCTTGGTGGGCCGGGAGCGCGCGGCGGCGGACCCGAGTGCGCTGGCCGAGGTGGCCGAGCACTGCGGGCACCTGCCATTGGCCTTGCGCGTGGCGGGCAACTGGCTGGCTACACGCGCCGGCTGGTCAGTACGCCGTCTCGCGGATCGTCTCGCGCTGGAAGAGCGCCGCCTGGACACCCTGACCGCCGGCGACCTCCAACTGTCGGCGGTCTTCAACCTCTCCTACCGCCAGCTCACCCCCGGCGCCGCCCGCATGTTCCGGCTGCTTTCCCTCGTCGACGGGCCCGATACCGGCGTCGCCGGCGCCGCCCAGCTGACGGGACAGTCGCTGTTCGACGCCGAGGACACCCTTGAGGAACTCGTCGAGACCGGCCTCCTGGGCACGGACCGGGACCGCTACCGCTTCCATGACCTGCTGCGCCTGTACGCTCGCGGTCGGTTGCGGGCCGAGGAGCCGACCGGAGCGGGCGAGGCGGCCCGGTCGGCACTGCATCGCTGGCTGCTGGAGACCACCGTCATGGCAGGCCGTTGGTACGAGCCCGACCACGGTGCCCCGCCCGCCACCTGGCAGAGTGACGTCGATCTGTCCACCGCTGATCATGCCCGTCAGTGGCTCCAGACCGAGGGCGTCAACTGGCTGGCCGCTCTGCGTGCGGCCGCTGCTGCGGGTGACCACTCCACTGTGGTCGAGGTGGCCGAAGCCCTGCACTGGTTCTCCGACCAGTGGATCTTCTGGGGACATTGGCCCGAGGTCTTCGCCACTGCCGCCCGATCCGCCCAGGCCCTTGGCGATCCCCTTCTGGAAGCCACCCAGGTCAATTACCACGCTTGGGCCCTGCTCGTGTGCGAGGGACGTCACCGCGACAGCCTTGACCGTTCCGCCCAGGCTCTCGCCGCGGCCCGGCGCGCCGGCGACCTCTCTCAGCAGGGCTGGTCCCACAAGTACACGGCCTGGGCCTTCAGATTGCTCGGAGACTACGCCGAGGCGGCACGCCACAACCGCGAGGCGGCCACTCTCTTCGAGTCCGCCGGTGACCTCCACGGCGCCCTCCAGGCCCGAGTCGAGTACGATCAGCTCCTCGTGGACGGAGGACGCCACGAAGAAGCCATCACGGAGATCCTGGGCACGCTCTCCTTCCTCGACCAGGTCGGGGGCCGCATCGAGCCGCACATCGCCGAGTTCACCCGTACGAACCTGCGGATGGTCATCGGTGGCGCCCACACCTACCTCGAGAACTGGGACGCGGCCATCGAGCACTTGGGTATTGCCGTTGAACTCTGCCGCACCAACGGCAATACGGCCATGGAAAGCCGCGCTCTGGTCCACCTCGGCAACAGCCAACTGGCCGCCGGGCACCGTGCCGAGGCCCGGAACGCCTTCTCCCAATGCCTTGCCCTCGGCACCGCAGCCGATCCCAACCGCCTTTCCGAAGCCCGGCAACGCCTCACCGAACTGGACAACCGGTGAATCACCCGTGCCTCCCGGCCATTTCCGGCCGGGGACGGTCTCAGCAGCGACAACGGTGGCTGCGGTGCCATGATCGACGTCGAGACCGCGTAGGCGCGTCGTGATCCTGCCCGGCCGGGAGGGGGACCGCTTGGGGTCCAACCGGCCTTGACCGTGGCAGCGGGCGACCGCGATCGCGGTGGGCAGGGACCGGGGTGCGCGGAGCACGCTGAGGTGCGCCGAGAGGGCGGCGCCGGCTGCGGTGATCTGGCGGACGTCGGGGTGTAATGGTGGAGTCGGGTATTGGAACTGCCCGAATGCCTGGGGCTTGACCGCGATCACGGCACCGTTGGCCATGGAGGTCACTCGTCCCAGCCGAACGCGAACTGGCCTGTGGCACTGTCGCGACTGACGTTGCAGCGGTGAGGTGTTAGAGAGAACTCCGACTCGGCCCACCCTACGATCGCCGGAGCGAGGGCCGCCTCCACGTAGTCGACCTCAACGATCTCCAGAGCCCGAACTGAGATGAGGATGTAAGACCGCGTCCTATGTGGTGATCGCTCGTTGGGCTGTTCATGGGGCGGGATACGTGGAGTTGGATTGTTCCGGACGGGCTGTGGGAGATCGCGAAGCCGTTGATCCCGCCGTCGAGGGTGCGTCCGCAGGGCGGCGGGACGCGGGACACGCCTGATGAGACGCTGTTCGCCGCGATCGTCTACGTGCTGGTGAGCGGGTGTGCCTGGCGGGCTCTGCCGCCGTGTTTCGGGGTCTCGAAGTCGACCGCGCACCGCCGGTTCGTCATCTGGTCCAGGGCCGGTGTCTGGGGCCGGCTGCACGAGGCGGTGCTCGACCGCATCGACGAGTGCGGACTGCTCGACGTGACCCGCGTGGTCCTGGACTCCGCCCAGGTACGGGCCAAAAAGGGGGCGTACTCACAGGCCCGAGCCCCGTGGACCGGGGTAAACCGGGTTCCAGGATGCACGTCCTGTCGGACGCGAACGGACTGCCCCCGGTCGTCGGGCTCTCCGCCGCCAACACCCACGACAGCCAGGGCCTGAAGCCCAGGGGGCCGGCCTCCAATCGAGACACGACCCCCACCGCGGCTGGCACTACAAACCCGGAAAGCTCCACGCCGACAAGGCGTACGACATCCCCGACCTGCGGAAATGACTCCGCGGAAAACGGATCGGCGTCCGCAGCGCCCGCAAGGGAATCGAATCCAGCGAACGGCTCGGACGCCGCAGACGGGTCATCGAACGGACCAGGTCGTGGCTGACCGGCTACCGCCGACTCAACCACCGCTACGAACGCCACCCCCGCAACTATCTGGCCTTCCTCGGTCTCGCCGCCCCCTCTGCTGCTACAAACGACTCCTCCGACTCACCACATAGGACACGGTCTTAGCTCCGTTGACGGGCGGGGCGGAGGACCCGGGACGTCGCGCCTGGACATCCGCGGCGGGGGCGCAGGTGCTATGCGCCTGGACGCTGGCGGTAGCGGCGGGGGAGTGCTGAATCTGGACACCGGCGGCGCGGCGGTAGGGTCAACCGCCCTGACAGCGGCGTCTTCCTCGGTACTCTCGCGCTGTGCTCGGTCCAGGAGACCGAACCACTCCGCCTCGTTCAGCTCTTCGCCCGCCCATGCCTTCCATACGGTAACCACGGCGAGCGCCTCGCGCGTACGGTTTCGTGGGGGAACGCGGCAGTCGGAATACCGGGGAGGCGCCCAGTCGCGTATGCGGTGCGCCTTGAGGTCCCGTGCGCCGGGCAGGCTTCGGGCCACGGCCTCGAAGACCAGAGAGTCGACGCCGACCAGTTCGCCGTGACCGCGCCGAGCGCGTTCTGCTCGTTCCCGGAGTCCCCGCAATTCCGTGTACAGGTCAGCCCGTGCCGACCCCCCCACCCCCGTACCCTCGTGGTGTCCTGATCTTCATTCCGTCACCGGGCGCAGACCTGCCCACGCAGCCCTCTGACCGGGTCAGGTTGGTGGCCGACAGTCGATTGGCTACCCCTGCGTCCAGCTTGCTGTCGGCGTCCAAATCGGCAACGCGGCTGGCTACCGCTACCTACTTGGTCGCCGGCATCGTCAAGGCCGTCCTCATCCTTCACCACGCCTCAACCAGATTCCGGGAAGAGCTCGGTGTGCACGGATCGCCGGCGTGGATTGCGGAGCTTCTTCAGTAGATCGGCGCAGTGGTCGGGCCATCATGATGCCTGCGGGCTGCCACGGCAGGGCACGAGAGACGAGGGGCGTTCCGACGATCCATGGTCCCAACCGACCCCGCGAGACACTTCTTCATGAGCAGCCCCTCTCGCCGTGCATTACGCGCCTTCGCCGCTGGGGGGGCAAGGGGTCGCAGGTTCAAATCCTGTCGTCCCGACTCGTGGGAGTCGTAGCTCAGGGGCCGTATCGGAGAGATCCGATACGGCCCCCGAGTCGTTTTCGCCGTCGTGCCCCGGGCGGCCGGCGCTCCCGCTCACCCGAACAACCGGTTCCTCTCGACGCGTGCCGAGATCCGGGTTCCGCTGGCCACGGAGGAGGGGGCACACCGCGACCGGAGGAGGAACCCGTGGCCGAGGCCGGGCAGGACGGGGAAGCCGGTGCGCCCGAGGGAGCGGCGCGTGAGCTGCGGGAGCTGCGCGGACGCGTTGCCGCCCTGGAGGCCGGAGCGGCCGCGCCCCGCGGGCGGCACCGGGCGCGGTCGTTTCTCGCGGTGGTGCTCGTCCTGATCGGGTGCCTGCTCGCCCCGGCGGGGATCGTCGCCTCCTGGGCGGCGGACGAGGTCGGCGACACCGACCGTTACGTCGCGACCGTGGCGCCGCTCGCCTCCGACCCCGATGTGCAGGACGCCGTCGCCGACCGGGTGACCGACGCGCTCATGACGCGTATCGACCTGTCGACCCTGCTCTCCGACGTCGCCCCCCAGGACCGTCCCCGGCTGGAGAAGGCCCTGGGGCGACTCGGGAACGTGCTGGAAGGGGCCGTGCGCGGCTTCGTGCACGACAAGGCCCGGGAGGTCGCGGCCTCCAAGGCCTTCGAGAACATCTGGACCGAGGCGAACCGGGCGGCCCACGCCTCCATGGACAAGGCGCTGACCGGCAGCGGCGGCGGCGCGGTGCGGCTCGAAGGGAACACCGTCACGCTGGACCTGGGCCCGGTGGTCGACCGGGTGAAACAGCGCCTCGTCGACGAGGGAATGCGGGTCGCCGGACGGATTCCCGAGGTGCACACCGACTTCACGCTGGTGAAGTCGGACGACATCGAACGGGTCAGGACCTGGACGCGCCTCCTCCAGCTCGCGGGCGGCTGGCTCCCGGTCCTCGCCGTCCTGCTGGTCGGCGGTGGCGTCCTGCTCTCGGTCCGGCGGCGCAGGGCCCTGGTCGCCGGCGCCCTCGGGGTCGCGGCCACCACCGCGCTGCTCGGCATCGCCCTGCGTGCCTTCAGGGCGTTCTACCTGGACGCCCTGCCGCCGGACGTCTCGCGGGCGGCTGCCGGATCGGTCTACGACACGCTCACTCGCTTCCTGCACACGACGGTCCGGATGGCCGTTGCCCTCGGCGTCGTCGTCGCCCTGGCCGCCTGGCTCACCGGCACCGGGCGCCGGGCCGGTCTCGTCAGGAGTCTGTGGACCGCGGGCATCGGAGCCGCCCGGACCGCCGCCGACCGGGCAGGACTGCGGACCGGTCCGGTCGGCCCGTTCGTGCACCGGTGCCGGACCTGGATCGTCTGGCTCCTCGTGGCGGCGGGGCTCGTGGCGTACCTCCTGTGGCCCCATCCCACCGGCTGGGTCGTCGTCGGTCTGGCCCTGGCCCTGCTGTTCGCCCTCGCGCTGGCGGATTTCCTGGGAGCCGGAGCCGGAGCCGGAGCCGGAGCCGATGAGGCGGGGGAGCGTACGGGCTGATGCCCTCCGGGCCGGGCCCGTCGGCCCGTCGGCCGTGAAGGGCGGGCGCCGGATCCTGGCGGAACGCGCCCTTCCTCTTCATCCGGGCCCGTGAGGGCGTCCGCTCACCGTGCGGTTCCCCGCGCTCCCGCCAATCGAATCAGGCGAAATGCGCCCCATGTCGAATTCGCCTAGTTTGAGGTTTCGTCGATCGCGCACAATAGCGCCCGGAGGAGTCCCATGGCCACGTTGACCGTATGGAAGTTCGATACGCCCGAGGGGGCCGGCAGCGTCGAGAGCACGCTCCTGGACCTGCAGAAGCAGGAGCTGATCAAGGTGCTGGACGCGGCCACGGTCAGCTGGCCGGCGGAGGCGGGGAAGCCGAAGACGAAGCAACTGCACAACCTCGCGGGAGCGGGCGCCCTCTCCGGCACCTTCTGGGGGATGCTCTTCGGCCTCCTCTTCTTCATGCCGCTGCTCGGTGCCGCGGTCGGTGCCGCGGCCGGTGCGCTGGGCGGCAAGATGGCCGACGTCGGCATCGACGACGACTTCATCGACTCGGTCAAGTCGCAGGTGACCCCGGGTACTTCGGCGCTCTTCCTGCTCTCCCAGGAAGCCGTGGTCGAGCGGGTGCGGAACGCCTTCTCCGGCGGCCACACCGAACTGATCCACTCCAACCTGGACAGCGAGAAGGAGGCCAAGCTCCGCGAGGTCTTCGCGAACTGAGCCGACGGCCCCGGGGCGGGGCGGCGCGTGCGGTGGCACCGGTCGGGAACACTCGGCCGGTGCCCTGGCGCCGGAAGCGTCTGAATGCCCAATTTCCGTTCTTCCAAGGTCACTTGACACTAAGGTGCTCACCGATCCGCCGTTCGGGAACGGGGAGTGACGGATGGCGCTGGACGATGTCCTGGCACATTTGACCTTCAGGGAAAGATTCACTCGCAGGAGAGTGCGCTTCGAGCGCAGATCCGGCGTGCTCGCCATCCAGGTCGAGGGCGCGCCCGGCCCCGTCCGGCAATGGCTCGGTGCCCTGCTCAGGAGTTACCGGGGCATCGTGCCGGTCGACAATCCGAGCGGCCTCCGGGACGGGTGGGACGAGGAGGCCCTGGTCGTCGAGCAGTCGCAGGCGATGACCGAGGGGTGCGGGTACGGGGGCCGGGTGGCTCACGGCCTGCCGATAGTCTTCCCGCGCTTCGCCGCCGCGCGCACGGCGCTCTACGACTGGCAGCCCGTCCCCACCCAGTCCCGGCCGTGGCAGATCGGGGACCTGAAGAGGCAGATCAGGGAGGCGATCACCGAGGAGCGCCGGCAGACCCTGCCCGAACTGCGCCCCCGGCTCGACCCCCTCCTGGAGGACCCGTACGTCAGCGAGGGCAGGGGCGGACTGCTCGGCCTCCTGCTGAAGGCGGTCAACGCCTTCCGGTTCCCCCACCACCGGACGGTCCGCTGGTACGGCACCGAGCGCTTTCCCCGGCAACGCACCTTCGAGGCGGTCTGCGAGGAACTGGAACGCCTGCGCGACGAGCCGGCGGAGACGAAGCAGCTGCTGCTCGTCGAGGCGCTGCTCGCCGACATCGACGCGCACTACGGAGTGGTCCGCCGACTCAACCGGGCGCGCCGCCCCGTCCTCCTCCTGCCGGACGTGGACACCGTCCCCGCGCGGCGGATCATTCGGGACCGGCTCATCGCGGCGTACGACGGGGAGTCCCGCGGCCTGCGCGTGTACCCGGTGGTCGTCACCACCTCGGAACCCGGCGGGGCCGGCCTCGGCGTCTACTACGGCTTCCTCCGCAAGCCGGAGAGCTGCGGAAACGGCCTCCAGGTCCACGGCACGGAATGCCTGGGCGTCTCCGACGGCAGCGGTGTGTTCATGCCCGAGGCCAAGGGCATGTCCGAGATCTTCGCGCACATCGCGGAACAGAACAGGGCGGTCGCCGGCAAGAAGCACGCGACCGTCGCCCTGCTCATCCCGATGGAGTCGGACAACCCGGCGGTGCGGCGGCAGATCCTCAGCGAGGTGCAGGGCGCCTGCCTGGCCCAGGCCGGGGCGAACGGCGCGGACGCCGCGAAGCCGCCCATCCGCCTCGTCCTCGCGAACCCCGGCAAGGCGTACGGGCAGTGGAAGATGACGGTCGACCAGTTCACCCGGCAGGAGCCGGACCTGAGGGCCATCGTCGGCTACAACCGCTCGTTGCGGGGCGCCTTCACCGAGGCCAGGGCTGCCAAGGGCCGAGGCGGTGTCCAGCACATGCGCTCCGAGTCCCCCGGCGTCGAGGAACCGGGCGTCGCCCCCGACGAGTTCGAGGACTTCGCGGGCAACATCTGCCGCTCCAACGCCCGTGTCGTCTACTTCGCCGGCCGGGCCCTGCACCTGAAGCTCTTCGTGAACAAGCTGGCCACCACCTACTGCCGCGAGAAGAAGTCGTACACCGTGATCACCGGTTCCGACGCCACGGCGCTCGACCAGCGGCTCGACGACGCCCACCGCGCCCTGCTCCAGGGCGATCCGGGCTCCGGCAAACCGTCCGTCACCATCCGCTACGCCGCCCCGGCACACCCCGACGCGTGGTCCATCGAACTCGCGAAGTGGCGGAAGGACCCGAACCGGAGGACACAGCGCCCGCCGCCGTACCTCCGGGAGGCCCAGGACGCCATGACCGCCCTGCGCCGCGACATCACGGCCCAGGGCGGAGCCATCGGCGACGTCTACCTCGACGACGGCCGCACCATCGTCACGTACGACTTCGTCCTGACCGCGTCCAGGGCGCTGGCCCGAGCGGTTCACACCAGCGGGCAGGAAGTGCCGACGGCCGACCGGATCCGCAAGGACCTCGGCAAGCTGAACGCCGATCTGCGGGTACGGGGAGCCGGTGGCTGGGGCTGTCTCACCAACGCGGGCAACCCGTACAACAAGGCCCTGTCCGTGGTCCAGCTCGAACCCGGCTCGAAGAAGCCGACGTTCGAGGGGGGCCTGGCCGACCGGGCGCGCCCCCGCCCAGGAGGACGACTGCGTGATCCCGGCCCACCCGTAGCGGCGGGACGCCATGCCCGGGGAGAACCGCACCGCCCCGGGAGAACCGAGCCACGGCACATCCGCACGGGCCCGGGGAGGACCGTGCCCCGGACCCGCCATGTCCCGGGCCCGGCGCGTCGTCCCCGGCGCGTCGTCCCCGCCCCCGCCGTGCCGGTCCCGCCCCCGGCGGGGGCGGGACCGGCACGCTTCCCGCTACCGGACCGGTGCGCCGGAGGACACCGCGCCCGGAGCCGGGGCGTAGCCCGCGGGACGGGTGGTGAAGGTGCCCCGGCCCTGCGTCCGGCTGCGCAGCCGGGTCGCGTAGCCGAACAGCTCCGCCAACGGCACGGTCGCGGTGATCACCGCCGTGCCCGCCCGGGTGGTCGAGCCGGAGACCCGGCCGCGCCGCGCCGCCAGATCGCCGAGGACCCCGCCCACGGCGTCGTCCGGCACCGTGACCGTGACCTCCGCCACCGGCTCCAGCACCACCATCGCGCAGGCGCGCAGCGCCGCACGGAGCGCGAACCGGCCGGCCGTGCGGAACGCCATCTCCGAGGAGTCCTTGGAGTGGGTGGCCCCGTCGGTCAGCACGACCCGCAGCCCGGTCACCGGATGCCCGCCGAGCGGACCCTCGGCCAGGGCGTCCCGGCAACCCGCCTCCACCGCCCGGACGTACTCCTGCGGCACTCGCCCGCCGACGACGGTCGACCCGAACGCGAAGCCGCCGTCGTCGCCGTCGCGGTCACCGGTGACGTCCAACGGCGCCACGTCGAGGACGACATGGGCGAACTGCCCGGCGCCGCCGTCCTGCTTCACGTGCCGGTACACCAGCCCGGACACCCCGCGCACGACCGTCTCCCGGCAGGCCACCTGCGGCCGGCCGACACCGATCTCCAGCTCGTGGGCACGACGGATCTTCTCCACCGCGACCTCCAGATGCAGTTCCCCCATGCCCGACAGCACCGTCTGCCCGGTCTCGGGATCGGTCCGCACCCGCAGCGAGGGGTCCTCCTCGACCAGCCGGGCCAGCGCCGTCACCAGCCGTTCGGTGTCGGTGCTCCGACGGGCCTCCACCGCCACGGAGACGACCGGGTCGGCCGAGGACGGCGGTTCGAGGACCAGGGGCGCCGCCGGGTCGCACAGGGTGGTACCGGCCCGGCCGCTCCTGAGCCCGATCACCGCGACGATGTCCCCGGCCACCGCCGTGTCCACATCGGTGTGCCGTCCGGCCTGCACCCGCAGGATGCGGCCCACCCGCTCGGTGCGCCCGGCGCCCGCGTCCAGCACCGTGTCCCCCTTCCGCAGCGTTCCCGAGTACACCCGCAGGTAGTTCAGCCGACCGGTGGCCGTCGAGTTCACCTTGAACACCAGCGCGGCGAACGGCGCCGCCGGATCGGCCGCGCGTTCCCGCACCGCGCCGTCCAGGGTGCCGCGCACCGCCGGAACGTCCAGCGGGGAGGGCAGATAGGCCACGACGGCCTCCAGCAGCGGCTCGACACCGCGGTTGCGGTAGGCGGAGCCGCACAGCACCACCACGCCCTCACCGGTGCGGGTGAGGTCGCGCAGCGCGGTGCCCAGGGTCTGCTCGCGGAGCGCCGACCGCTCGCAGAACTCCTCCAGCGCCGCCGGGTGAAGCTCCGCCACCGCCTCCTCCAGGAGCCGCCTGCGCCGGTGCGCCTCCTCGCGCAGGGCGTCCGGCACCGGCCCCTCCTCGACACCGTCGCCGTCGGCCCACACCAGCGCCCGCATGCGCACCAGATCCACGACGCCGGTGAACCTGTCCTCGCTCCCGATCGGCAGCTGGACCACCAGCGGAACCGTGTGCAGCCGGTCCCTGATCGACGCGACCGCGGTGTCGAGATCGGCGCCGGCCCGGTCCAGCTTGTTCACGAAGGCGATCCGCGGCACCCCGTGCCGGTCCGCCTGCCGCCACACCGACTCGCTCTGCGGCTCCACGCCCGCGACGGCGTCGAACACCGCGATCGCGCCGTCGAGCACCCGCAGCGAGCGCTCCACCTCGTCGGAGAAGTCGACGTGGCCCGGGGTGTCGATGAGGTTGATCCGGTGGCCGTCCCAGACGCAGCTCACCGCGGCGGCGAAGATGGTGATCCCGCGGTCGCGTTCCTGGGAGTCGAAGTCGGTGACGGTCGTGCCGTCGTGGACCTCGCCCCGTTTGTGGACGGCGCCGGTCAGATAGAGGATCCGTTCGGTGACGGTGGTCTTGCCGGCGTCGACGTGGGCGAGGATGCCCAGGTTGCGGACGTCGGTGGGGGCGCCGGTGGGAGGACGGTGGATGTCGGTACGCACGGCCCATGGCCTTTCGGAGTGATCCGGAACGGGTCGGCGCGATTCCCGGACGAACCGGCCCGTGACCGGGCCGCACGGAGCCCCGTGACACGGCACCTCGCATCGAGGCACGACCGCGCGGGCGCGTCGGCGCCGGTGGTTCTTCGGGGGTCAGTCGTTCGTCGCGGGTGTCCGATGCGGGCCGCGCAGCCTGCACCGGGCGCACGAAGACACCAGGATCACCTCGTACCGTGACCGGGGGACGACGACAGCGGCGCGGTGGCGCACGACCGGTCTCCCCTCACTCGTCACGGTGCGCGCCACGATGCCGTCGTGGTGCGCGATTCGTTGCGACTGTAGTGAACCCGGGACCGGTCGGTAAACCGGATATTCGGCTGTCCCGTCTTCCCTGACGGCCTCATGTCCCGTGACGGGGACGGGCGTTGAAGGCAACGTCGATTGATGAAACGATCCCGGCACATGACACGGGCAAAGGGGAAGGAACCACAACGATGGACGAGGAGCACGGTCTCACCGCCGCCACGGTGTTCGACGCCCTGGGCGCGGACTACGAGCGGGCGTTCGGTGAATCCGCCGCCCATCACGCCTCGTTGAGTCGCCTGCTGGATCGGCTGGCGCCGCACAGCAGGGTCCTGGACGTCGGCAGCGGAACGGGGCGGCCGACCGCGCAGACCCTGGTCGAGGCGGGCCACCGGGTGCTGGGGGTCGACGTCTCGCCCGTCATGGTCGAGCTGGCGGCCCGGCAGGTGCCGGGCGCGGTCTTCGAGTGCGCGGACATTCTCGAACTCCCGCTGGAGGAGGGGAGTTTCGACGCCGTCTGCGTGTACTTCTCGCTGTTGCAGATGTCCCGCGACGAGCAGTCCCGGCTGCTGCGGAAAACGCGGCGGCTGCTGGTTCCCGGGGGGCAGCTGGTCGTCGCGACGGTGCCCCTGGACGTGGAGGACGTCGGGACCGTCTTCATGGGCCACCCGGTGCGGGCGACCAGCTTCGGCCCGGAGGAGTTCACCGAACTGGTCACCGGGGCCGGCTTCTCGGTCGTGTGGGAGCAGAGCACCCTGTTCACCCCGGACCACGAGGCGGCGGCGACCGAACCGCAGGTGTTCCTGCACTGCCGACGGGTCTGACGTCCGGGCCGCCCCGGACGCCGGGCCCGTCGTCGGTTCAGCGCTCGGCCGGCAGCGATTCCGGGGTGCGGCGCAGGTGCCGCACCCCGGAGCGCCGCCGGCCGGCGAGGGTGCCGGGGCGCCCGCAGGCGTGCAGCGGGTCCTTCCAGCGGCGCAGCGCCTGCCTGCCGCACCTGCGCCACTGCGCGGGCGAGAAGGGAACGGGCTGCCCGCCCCGCGTCACCAGCGCGTTCACCGGGGCCATCGGGTCCGCCGCCGCGGCCTTGGCGAGCAGTACGCCGATCACCAGCGGGGCCAGGGTCACGGCCAGGGTCGTACCGGCCGAGGCCACGTGCTGGAGGCGGGGGCGGTGCGGGGCATCAGGAAGCATGCAGCCATTGGACCGGCGGCGGCCTCCTCGGGGGATGGGCCGACATACTCAGCCCGGTGGGCCCTTCGTACTCATACGCATGTGTGTCCGATATTTGCGTTCGCTCCCCGGCCCTACGCGGTGGTGCCGGGGCCCGCGTCCGTTCCCGAGGCGGCCTTGATGCCCTTGGTGATGTCGTCCATCACGGAGAGCGGGGGCGCCTCGGAACTGACGTCGAAGCCGGAGCGGACGACGATCAGCATGTCCGGGGAGCGAGGGGACGGGAAGGCCAGCGACTGGACGTAGCCGTCGTCGCCGTTCTTCGTCACGACCTTCCAGCGGACCAGGTACCCCTTCTCGCCGGCCACGGTGACCGCCTCCGACCTGAGCTCCTCGTGCGAGGTGATGCCCCCGTAGATCTTCTCGCCGTACGAGTCGGAGGCGTTGGCGGCGATGTCCTTCAGTGCCGTGGCCCTGGGCGTCGTGGTGTCGAGCTTCAGCCCCTTCGCGGGCATGGAGAACACCCCGCCGCGCACGCACTGCTCGGACCTGTCGCCGGGGCAGGGGTACTCGCCCGTGGTCACTCCCGCGCCCGCGATCCCCGAGGTGCCCTTCCAGCCGTCGGGCACCGGGAGGCTGATGCCGCTGGTCAGGTCCGTGGCGTAACCGTCCTCGGCCTGCGGGGCCCGCCGGCCGGGGCCCTCGTCCCCGCCCTCGCCCCCGGGCGCCCCCGGACCGCGCCGGGGACCGTCGGACGGCGGGGCGGACGGCACCGCGGACGCGCGCTCCGGGGAGCCGCCGGAGCGGTCCGCCCACAGGAAGACACCGCCCCCGACGGCGGCGAGGGCCACCACGCCGGCGGTGAGGCCGATGCCGACGCGCATCCGGCGACGCCGGACCACGGCGGGCGGCACGCGGAGGTGATCGGTCCACCGGGCGCCGTCCCACCAGCGCTCGTGAACGGGGCCTGTTCCTGTGTGCCCGGGGTCTGGGTGCCAGCCGGGCGGACTCATCTGGGTCACGGGCCCCACCGTAGAACCATTGCGTGAGAATCGCATGAATCAGCTGTGCCGACGGGGACGGGGCGCTCTCCGCCGTCCCCGCGCGATCCTCCGAGGGAGGCCGAACAATGGGTGGAAGATCAGCCGTGCGGATCGAGCGCGACGGTGCCGTGTTCACGGTGATCCTGAGTCGGCCCGGGGTCCGCAATGCCGTGGACGGGCCGACCGCAATTCAACTGGCCGATGCATTCCGTGAGTTCGACGAAGACCCGGACGCGTCCGTCGCCGTGCTGTGGGGCGAGGGCGGTACGTTCTGCGCGGGTGCCGACCTGAAGGGCATCGGTACGGAGCGGAGCAACAAGGTCCTGGCCGACGGCGACGGGCCGATGGGGCCGACCCGGATGCGCCTGAGCAAGCCCGTCATCGCGGCGGTCTCCGGTCATGCGGTGGCCGGGGGCCTGGAACTGGCCCTCTGGTGCGACCTCCGGGTGGCCGAGGAGGACGCGGTGTTCGGGGTGTTCTGCCGTCGCTGGGGCGTGCCGCTGGTGGACGGTGGAACGGTACGGCTGCCGCGCCTGATCGGTGAGAGCCGAGCCATGGACATGATCCTCACCGGGCGGCCCGTCCCGGCCGCCGAGGCGTACGCGATGGGGCTCGCCAACCGGATCGTGCCGCCCGGCGAGGCACGCGGAGCGGCGGAGCGGCTGGCCCGGGAGATCGCCGCCTTCCCGCAACTGTGCCTGCGCCACGACCGGTTGTCGGTGCGCGAGCAGCACGGCCTGAGCGAGCCGGAGGCGCTGACCGCGGAGTACCGGCACGGTCTGGTGCCGCTGACGGCGGGGGAGACGCAGGCCGGGGCCGAACGGTTCGGGAGCGGTGCGGGCCGCCACGGATCCTTCGACGACTGAGACGACTGAGACGACTGAGACGACTGAGACGACTGAGACGACTGAGGCGTTTGACGGGCGGACGGAAGGGGCGGACGGAAGGGGCGGACGGAAGGGGCGGACGGAAGGGGCGGACGGAAGGGGCGGACGGAGGGGGCGGACGGAGGGGGCGGACGGAGGGGGCGGACGGAGGGGGCGGACGGAGGGGGGCGGGCCCGGCCGGTCCATGGCCGGCCGGGTCGAAAACTCCGACGACGTCGTCTTCGGAGCCGCCTACGCTCACCGGATGTCGATCAACCAGTACCCCGCCAAGCCCCGGCCCGGTGACCGGGTCGCCGTGCTGTCCCCCTCCTCCGGCCTCCCCGGCATCCTGCCCCTGCCCCATGAGCTGGGGCTGCGCAGGCTCCGCGAAGAATTCGGGCTAGAACCGGTGGAGTACCCGACGACGCGGAAGATGGGCTCCACTCCGCGGGAACGGGCCGCCGACATCCACGCTGCGTTCGCCGACCCCGACATCAAGGCAGTGATCGCAAGCATCGGCGGCGACGACCAGATCACCGTGCTGCCGCACCTGGACCGCGATCTGCTGCGCGCCAACCCCAAGCCCTTCTTCGGATACAGCGACAACACCAACCTGCTGGTGTTCCTCGACAACCTGGGCATCGTCGGCTATCACGGCGGCACGGTGATGTGCGAGCTGGGGCGTCCAGGCGCGATGCACCCGCTGACCGCCGATTCCCTGCGGGCCGCGCTCTTCACCCGCGGCGCCTTCCAACTCACCCCCTCCAAGGAGACCAACGGCGCGAACGGCCGGTGGGAGGAGCCGCGCACCTTCGACTCCGAACCCGAGATGCACCCCTGCGGCGGCTGGACCTGGCACAACGCCGACGGCCGGACCGTGAAGGGCGCGAGCTGGGGCGGAGAACTGTCGATCCTGTCCTGGTTGCTGATGGCCGGCCGCGAGATCCGGCCGGTGGACAGCTACGCGGGGCGGGTGCTGTTCCTCGAAACGTGCGAGGAGATGCCCTCGGCGGAGGAGGTCTACCGGATTCTGCGGAGCATGGGGGAGCGGGGCCTGCTCGCGCAGTTCCCCGCCCTCCTCATGGGCCGGGCCAGGAACTGGTCGTTCGAGCAGCCGCTCGACGCCGAGGCGGGGGAGCGGTTCCGCGAGGAGCAACGGCAGGCGGTCCTGCGGGCGTTGGGCGAGTACGCCCCCGGCACCATGGCCGTCCTCGATGTCGACCTCGGCCACACCGACCCCCAGCTGGTCATTCCGTACGGCGGGCGGATCGAGGTGGACGGAATGGGCCGCCGCATCGTCGTCACCTACTGAGCCGGAGCGGGGGAGCGGGCAGCGCCGGATCTTTGGTCCGACCATACGTGGTGTGTGACATAGTTGAAGATCGGGCAGCAGAAGCGACGGCAACCGGACGATTCCGGCCGAGGCAGGGGGTGACGGATGCCCGTCGAATGGCAACCCGTACGACAGTCCCGTACGCATGAACTCGTGCTCCAGAGCATCGAGGAGCGGGTGTTCGCCGGTGAGCTCCGTGCGGGCGACCGGCTGCCGCCCGAGCGCGAGCTCGCGCCGGTGCTCGGGGTCAGCCGGTCCGCGTTGCGCGAGGCGCTGAGGGTGCTGGAGACCATCGGCGTACTGGTCGCCCAGCCGGGCCGGGGGCCGGACGCCGGGGCGCGTATCGTGCGCAACCCCGACGACGCGCTCGGGCGGCTGCTGCGCCTGCACTTCGCCCTGGGCAGCTACAGCCTGGAGGACGTCCTGGAGGCGCGGGTCGTGCTGGAGCGGTCCAGCTTCGAGGCGGCCGCGCGGCACGCCTCGGCGGAGGACCTCGACGAGGCGGAGACGCTGGTCGCGCGGATGGGGGAGCCCGGCATCGGAGTGGCCGAGTTCAACGACCTGGACACCCGCTTCCACGTGCACATCGCCCGCAGCTCCGGCAACGAGCTGACCTCCACGCTCACCTCTGCCGTCCGCGAGTCGGTGCGGCCCCTGATCCTGCGGGCGCTGGAGGAGGCGGAGGACTGGCCGGCCACGGCCGCCGCGCTCGACACGGAACACGCCGAGCTGCTCGGTCTGGTGCGGGCGGGCCGGGGCGCGAAGGCCGCGGACCTGGTCGAGCGGCATATCCGCAACCTGCACGGCACGCTGGTCGACGAGAACTCCGGCCGCGCGTAAGGGCCCGCCCGACAGGGCCTGGGCTCGGGCCCGGACTCCGGCTCGGCCTGCGGAGTCCGGCGCCGTGCGTATGTATTTGTCAGGTGCATGACCTTAGGCATCCGCGTCCCGTCCGGTGTGCGCGGCATCGTCTTCACGATTCGGACCGAGGCTAGTATGGTCGGACCATAAAACTGGAGAAACGATCGGAGAGACCCATGCGCATCGGACTCTTCGCCACCTGTCTGGGAGACACCCTCTTCCCCGAGGCGGTGAAATCGACCGCGGTCCTGCTCGCCCGCCTGGGCCACGACGTGGTCTTCCCGCCGGGGCAGACCTGCTGCGGCCAGATGCACGTCAACACCGGCTACCAGCGCGAACCCCTGCCCCTGGTGCGGAACTTCGCGGACCAGTTCGGCGACGCCTCGATCGAGGCCGTCGTCATGCCGTCCGGGTCCTGCGCGGGCTCGGTCCGTCACCAGCACGAGATCGTCGCCGAGCGGTACGGGGACCCGGCGCTCCGGGCGGGCGTCGCCACCGTCAAGGCCAAGACGTACGAACTGTCGGAGCTCCTCGTCGACGTCCTGGGCGTCGAGGACGTCGGCGCGTACTTCCCGCACCGGGTGACGTACCACCCCACCTGTCACTCCCTGCGCATGCTCCGCGTCGGTGACAAGCCGCTGAAGCTGCTGCGCGCCGTCGACTCCATCGATCTCGTCGAGCTGCCGGAGGCCGACTCCTGCTGCGGATTCGGTGGCACCTTCGCCGTCAAGAACGCCGAGACGTCCACCGCGATGCTCCAGGACAAGATGCGCAACATCGCCGCGACCGGCGCCGGGGTCTGCACGGCGGGCGACTCGTCCTGTCTGATGCACATCGGCGGCGGACTCTCCCGCATCGAGTCGGGCACCCGCACCCTGCACCTCGCCCAGATCCTCTCCGCCACCCGCACCTCGCCGTACGTCCCGACGGAGGCCGTCCGATGAGCAGCACCTTCCTCGGCATGCCCGCGCCCCCGCCCCGTTCCCCGTACGGAACGGGCAATCTGCGCGGCGACCGGAAATTCCCCCGGGCCGCGCACGACGAACTGCGCAACGAACAACTGCGCCGCAACCTCGGCCGGGCCACCCGCACCATCCGTGCCAAACGCCTCGACGTCACCGGCGAACTGCCCGACTGGGAGGCGCTGCGCGACGCCGGTTCGGCCATCAAGACCGACGCCATGAACCGGCTCCCCGAACTCCTGGAACAACTGGAGCGAAAGGTCACCGAGCGCGGCGGCGCCGTCCACTGGGCGCGCGACGGAGCCGAGGCCAACGAGATCGTCGCCCGGCTGGTCGAGGAGACGGGCAGCAGCGACGTCATCAAGGTCAAGTCGATGGCCACCCAGGAGATCGGCCTCAACGAGCACCTCGAATCGGTCGGCATCACCCCGTACGAGACGGACCTCGCCGAACTGATCGTCCAGCTCGCGCACGACAAGCCGTCACACATCCTGGTGCCCGCGATCCACCGCAACCGCGACGAGATCCGGCAGATCTTCCTCAAGGAGATCCCGGGCGTCGACCCGGGCCTGGACAACGTGCCCGCGCATCTCGCCGCCGCCGCCCGCGCCTATCTGCGCGAGAAGTTCATGACGACCGGGGTGGCGGTCTCCGGCGCCAACTTCGGCATCGCGGAGACCGGAACCCTGTCCGTCGTGGAGTCCGAGGGCAACGGCCGCATGTGCCTGACGATGCCCGACACCCTGATCACCGTCATGGGCATCGAGAAGGTGCTGCCGCGCCATCAGGACCTCGAAGTCTTCCTCCAGTTGCTGCCCCGTTCCTCCACCGGCGAGCGGATGAACCCGTACACCTCGCTGTGGACCGGTGTGACACCGGGCGACGGGCCGCAGAACTTCCACCTGGTCCTGCTCGACAACGGACGCACCGCCGCACTCGCCGACCGGATCGGCCGCGAGGCGCTCAACTGCATCCGCTGCTCGGCCTGCCTCAACGTCTGCCCGGTGTACGAACGGACCGGCGGCCACGCGTACGGCTCGACGTACCCCGGACCGATCGGAGCCGTCCTGACACCGCAGCTCGCGGGGATGCACGCGGCCAAGGACGACCCCAACAGCTCGCTGCCGTACGCCTCCAGCCTCTGCGGCGCCTGCTTCGACGCCTGCCCCGTCAAGATCGACATCCCCTCGCTGCTGGTCGAGCTGCGCCACCAGAACACCGAGCAGGCCGGGTTCACCGCCGAGAAGCTCGCCATGAAGGCCGCGGCCACCGTCATGAAGCACCCGAAACTCTTCACGGCGGCGCAGAAGGGCGCGGGGCTCGGCCGTGTGATGGGCGGACGCGACGGGAAGATCTCGCACCTGCCGCCGCCGTTCGACGGCTGGAGCGACAGCCGGGACACCGCCGCCCCGCCGAAGCAGACCTTCCGCTCCTGGCTGGCATCGGCCGAGGGCGCCGCGACGATGCGGGCCGCCGCAGCCGAGCACCGCGGGAACGAGAAGAAGGACGAGAAGAAGGAGGAGGGGAAGTGACGACCGCCCGTGACACGGTACTGGGCCGGATCAAGGACGCCCTGGCCCTCGCCCCCGCCCGGGACGTCACCGTCCCGCGCGCCTACCGCACCGGCCGCACCCTCCCCGACGACGCGCGCCTGGCCCTCTTCACCGACCGGCTCGTCGACTACCGGGCGACGGTGCACACCTGCACCACCGACCGCACCGCACAGGTCCTTGCCGAGGTGCTGCGGGAACGCGGGGCCCGGCGGATCGGGGTGCCGGCGGGGCTCGACGAACGATGGCTCGACGCGTACGACGGCGAGGTCCAGCAGGACTCCGGCACCGTTCCGGCACCCCGCCTCGGCGAGCTCGACGGGGTCGTCACGGCCTCGGCCGTGAGCTGCGCCGAGACGGGCACGATCTTCCTCGACGGCTCGCCCGACCAGGGACGCCGGGCGCTGTCCCTCGTGCCCGATCTGCACGTGTGCGTCGTCGACCTGTCGACGGTCGAGGTCGGCGTGCCGGAGGCGGTGGCGCGCCTGGTGCCCGGACGGCCGACCACACTGATCAGCGGCCCCTCGGCCACGTCCGACATCGAGCTGGAACGGGTGGAGGGCGTGCACGGCCCGCGCACCCTGGCGGTGGTGATCCGGACGGACGCGTGAGAGAGCGGGGCGCGCGGCCGTCGGGCCGCGCGCCGCGGTGCTCAGCCGTGCGTGACCGACAGCGGCCCGAAGGCGACGCGGGTCGTCGCCGGGTCCCCGGCCCAGCGGACCTCCACCGTGTCCCCGTCCACGTCCACTCCGCTCACCACCGCGTCGAGCGGCGTCGCGCCGGGCTCCGAGCTCAGCGAGGCGAGCGCCACCAGCAGCACCGTGCCCTCCGCCGCCGCGGACAGCCGGGGCACCACGGCCCAGGGGGTGTACGCGGTGCCCTGCGGCGCCCGCACCTCGTCCCGCGTCTCCCAGCCGTACAGGCCGTGCAGCGCGGAGAGCGCCGTGTCGTCCCGGCCGGTCGCCCAGCCCGTCTGCTCCACCCGGGCCCCGGGCGGGGCCCCGAGCACCCGGTGCACCCGCAGTTCGTACCGGCCACGGGCCACGGTGACGCTCTCCACGCGCATCCCCGGCACCATCGGCGGCGCGGACGTGAACACCGGCCGGTGCCAGGAGGCGGCCCACCCCCAGCCGTCGCCCGACCCGGCGCCCAGTGCGCGGACGACACGGCGACCGCTGCGCACCCCGGCGACGACCACGGCCAGATGGTTGTCCGCGACGTTCCCCCGTGCCGTGGGACCGGTCACCGTGGAGTACGACTGCCGGCTGTACAACGGGTCGTCCTGCACCTGAGCCTCGCCCTCGTGCGGGCGCACGTGGTCGCTGCCGTGGTTGTGCAGCCGTACGATCCCGTCCGCGCGGGTGGACTGGACGAGCAGCCCGGGGGCGGGCAGCGCGAGCACCCGGTCGGGGCCCTCGCTCGGCGCGGGCTCCTCGGTCGCGGTCCACAGCGGGTGGTCCTCGGGGGCGAGCAGCGCGACGAACGCCTTGGACGCCCAGTACGGCGAGGCGGGGCCCGAGTAGTTCTGCAACGACGCCTCGTGCGGGCCGTGCCAGCCCAGGTTCAGCAGCCCGTCCGCACCGGCCGCGCCCCGGTCCAGGAAGTAGCGCAACGCCCCGTTGACCACCCGCCGCGAGACGCCGGGCGTCAGCGGGGTGTGCCCGGTGACGGCGCCGAGCGCGACCGACGAGGCGGCGGCGAAGCGGTACGGCAGCGAGCGGCCGAAGTGGATCGGCGCGCCGTCGCCGCCGAACAGCAGGGAGAAGCCTTCCAGGTGCTCGCGCAGCCGGGCGCCGTAGTGCGCGGACAGCTCCGCGTCGCCCGACAGGTGCGCGTCCAGCACGGGGTAGAGGTGCAGCGCCCAGCCGTTGTAGTGGTCGAAGGCGCGTCCGTCGCCGTCCGAGTACCAGCCGTCCCCCCGGTACCAGCCCTCCAGCAGGTCGAGGGCGCGCTGCTTCGCCCGCGCCGTCTCCGCGTCGCCCCGGCCCACGGACTCCAGGAACCCGGCCACGGAGTAGGGGAACAGGCACCAGTTGTTGGGGGCGGGGGTGTGGAGCAGCGCGTCGCGCAGCCACCGCGCGGCACGGTCCTGCACCTCGGAGTCCAGCCGGTCCCACAGCCACGGCCGGGTCAGCCGCAGCCCGATGGCGACCGACGCGGACTCGACCATGGGCTGGCCGAAGACGGAGTGGTCGCGGATCAGCGGCCAGGACTCGGCGTCGTCCCGGCCGGGGGCACGGGTGCCGGCCGCGAGCCCGTCGGCGTACCGGTCGAGCCAGCCGTGCGGGTCCTCGCCGTGCGCGCCCGCCACCCGGAAGGCGGCGGCGAGGAACGTACGGGCGTAGCCCTCCAGGCCGTCGGAGCGCACCCCGGACACGGACGGCCGGCCGGGCAGGTCCAGCAGCGCGCCGCCCGGGGTGGCCCACCGCCAGGCGGCCCGGAGCAGTCCGTCCGCCGCGGCCTCCCAGTGCGCACGGGTGTAGCCGGTGTACGGGCTGGCGGTCCGGTCGTCGGCGGGGAGTCCGAGCGGGGAGCCCGGGTGGGGAGCGGTCATGCGGGAAATGCCAGCCTTTCGCGTCGTACGGGATGGACGGATCCGTCGCCCGCGGTCCGGTGGCCGGCCGTACCGGTCGTCGCGGCTCGTCACCCCGCGGACCGGGCGTGCGTCTCCCCGACTCCTGAATCGGGATCACTGGGAATCCTGATCGACTGATCGATATGGGTCAAGAGATTGATCGAATATAAATCAAAACGGTCAAACGATCACTCAAGGGGTGTGCCGATCCCCGCACGCAGCACCCCGCACATGCCTCGGCCCTCCCGGACCACCACCCGCAGCCTGTTGTCCGCTGCGCGCCGTGATCGGGAGGGCCGGAGAGGGGAGGAGGGTCAGACGATGCCTTCCTCGATCTCCGCCTGCTCGCGGGCGTTGCCGTACGCCGACGGGGTGCTGTACGAACGGCGGGCGACGAACCACCACACGGTGGCCAGGACCAGTACCGCGATCAGCGCGATCGACGCGTAGTTCATCGAGTCGACCGTCACCGGGGACGACTGCGGCAGCAGGAACAGCACGGTCACGATGGCCACCCACACGACGGCGATCCAGCCGATCGGCTTGCTCCAGCGGCCCAGGTGCCAGGGGCCGCGTTCGAAGCGGTTGCCGGAGCGCAGTTTCAGGAAGATCGGGATCGCGTAGGCGGGCGTGATGCCGATGACGTTGATCGCGGTCACCGCGCCGTACGCGGTGGCGGAGTACAGGGACGGCAGCGCGAGCACCCCGGCGACGACGACCGACAGCCACACCGCGTTGACGGGGGTCTGGGTGCGGGCGCTCACCTTGTGCCACAGCGCCGAGCCGGGCAGGGCGTTGTCACGGCTGAACGCGAACACCATCCGGCTGGCGGCGGCGACCTCGGCGTTGCCGCAGAACAGCTGGGCCGCGATCACGATCAGGAGCAGGGCGGTGGCCCCGGAGGTGCCCAGGGAGTCGATCATGATCTGGGCGGGCGGGACGCCGGTGGCGCTCTCCTGGGTGCCGACGTAGTCCTGGATCGCGAAGGTCAGTCCGGCGAGCAGGACGAAGCCGGCGATCCAGGAGACCCAGATCGCCCGGACGATGCCCTTGGCGGCCGTCACCGAGGCGTTCGACGTCTCCTCCGACAGGTGGGCCGAGGCGTCGTAGCCGCAGAAGGTGTATTGCGCGAGCAACAACCCGATCGCCGCGACGTACAAGGGGTTCTCCCACCCCGTGTCGTTGACGAACTCGGTGAAGACGAACGACGGCGACTGGTGGTTCGAGGGCACGATCGCGAGCACGGCGACGATCACCGCGACACCGATGAGGTGCCACCACACGCTGATGGAGTTGAGCACACTGACGAGACGGACGCCGAAGAGGTTCAGCACCGCGTGCAGCAGCAGGATGCAGACGAAGATGATCATCGTCTTGCCCGGTGTGGGGGTGAAGCCCCACTGCAGGTTCATCAGCGCGCCGGTGAACAGCGCGGCACCGTAGTCGATGCCCGCGATCGCGCCCAGCAGACCCAGCAGATTCAGCCAGCCGGTGTACCAGCCCCACTTGCGGCCGCCGAGCCGGTCGGCCATGTAGTACAGCGCCCCCGAGGTCGGGTAGGCGCTGGTGACCTCGGCGAGCGCCATGCCGACGCAGAGAACGAAGAGACCGACACCGGCCCAGCCCCAGAGCATCACCGCCGGGCCGCCCGTGGACATGCCGAAGCCGTACAGGGTCATGCAGCCGGACAGGATCGAGATGACGGAGAAGCTGATGGCGAAGTTGCCGAAGCCTCCCATGCGACGGGCGAGCACCGGCTGGTAGCCGAGTTCGCGCAGCCGTTCCTCCTCGTCCACCGGATGGGAAACCTCCGCACCCGACCGGGCCGGGGTGGGTATGGACATCGGGAAAACCTCCATGAGCGGGATGGGCAGGGATGGGAAAAAGGGGGGACGGTTCAGGCAGGGGGCGGCGTCGCGGCGCGACGGATCAGCCGCGCGACCTCCGGCCCGGGGCGCGGGACGCGGCGAGGCAGCGGCTGCGGGCACGCAGGAAGACGTCCTCCGCGTCTCCCGGAGCCTTGCCGCCACGGGTGCGGTACGCCCAGGGAACCGAGGTGAAGTAGGGGCCGAGTTCCTCGAACACCGCCGCGGCGTCGGCGAACTGGAGGGCACCCCACAGAGCGTGGGCCAGATAGTTGAGGTCGAGCAGGGAGTGGGAGATCGGAGCCGTGCGGCGGAACCAGAGCTCCAGCGCGCGGACGGCGTCCCGCTCGGCGTCCTCGGTGACCCAGTGGAGGTCGAGTGCCTTCTCGTGGCCCTGCTCGCGGCGGTAGCGCTCGACCCGCACATACAGCGGAAGCACGTGCAGCGCGGAGCCCTCGGGGGCCGAAGAGGCCGCCCACTGAACGAAGTTGACCGCCTCCGAGAGACTTCCGCCGGCCTTTCGCGCGTACACGAACTGGAGCATCCGGTGGTAGGCCTCGCGGTTGTACGGATCGCGCTTGTCGGCCTCCGCCAGCAGCCCCCACGGGCCGGGGAACAGCATCGGTCCCGGCGGGTGCAGCCGGTGTTCCTCCAGCTGCTGCCGCTCGTCGAGCTGGGACAGGGCGAGCAGGCACACCCACGGCACCGGGTCGGTGGGGGAGGCGTTCGCGGCCGACCGACAGGCCGTCCAGGCGTCCTGCCACAGCTCCCGGGCGCGGTGGTGGCCCTCGCGGTGGGCCCGTACGGCACGCTCGACGACGACGCGGGCATGCATCACCGCGGCGGCGATGCTCCGGGGCTCCTCGGCCAGCCAGGCCTGCACCGCGTCCGAACCGGCGGCAACCGCGCCGAGCACCTGGGTGCGCTGGGTCCACAGGGTCCAGTCCGGAGTGCTCTCCAGCAGACTCCGCATGGACAGCCAGCGCCCGGTGCGCAAATCCTGTAAAGCGACACGTAAATCGTTGTCGTGGCCGGCCGGATGGTAAACCGGCCGGAAATCACTGTTGGCCATGGACTCGCCCTGTCCCCGTGCGGCGGGACGGCATGCGACGGATGGAAGTTCTTCTCAGCACGTCACGCAACCCGGCGGTGACGTGGGGCTCGTGCGGAAGCGGAAGGGCCGGGAATCGGAAACCCGGTTCTCGGCGAAGGGTGTCGGTCTCATCAATCCTCAAGGACGTGGGGGGTGAAGCAGCTGTTGAAAAACGAACTGCTCGAAAGCGTCCGGTTGTTGCTCGGCGGTGAGTGTAGAGGCAGTTGCTCCGTTTTCCAGGTCGATTCGCGGATCTTACTCAAGTAGACATAATCCCGCAGAGCTTGACCCTCACTCAGAGAGCTCCGGACGAGGGGCTGTTCGGCCCTTGACGTACGCGGTGGTCTGCACCACTCTGGGCGGCGCAGTCCAATGATCACGATTCCGTTCAAGCCGCAGAGCTTCCGCACAGCTGGAGTGTCGATGACAGGCCCGGTACTCGCTGTGGACCAGGGGACGTCGGGAACGAAGGCCCTGGTGATCTGCCCCGAGCGCGGTGTGATCGGTTCCGCTTCGGTGCCGGTGAGGACCCGTCACGGCAGCGGGGGAGCGGTCGAGGCCGATCCCGGGGAACTCCTCGGTTCGGTCGTCGAGGCGGGCCGCCGCGCGTTGCAGGAAGCTGCTGAACCGGTCGTCGCCGTCGGCCTGGCCAACCAGGGCGAGACGGTGCTCGCCTGGGACCCGGACACCGGGCGCCCGCTCACCGACGCGATCGTCTGGCAGGACCGGAGGTCCGCCCCGATCTGCGTCGAACTCTCTTCCCACGACGAGGAATTGACCCGGCTCACCGGGCTGCCCCTCGACCCGTACTTCGCCGCCCCCAAGATGGCCTGGATCCGCCGGGAACTGACCCGCGAGGGCGTCGTCACCACCAGCGACTCCTGGCTGGTCCACCAGCTGACCGGCGCGTTCGTGACGGACGCGGCGACCGCGGGCCGCACCCAGCTGCTCGACCTCGACCGGGCCGCCTGGTCGCCCGAGGCCCTGGACGTCTTCGGCCTGGCCGACGAACGCCTCCCCGCCGTCGTCGACTGCGACAGCACGGTCGGCACGACGACCGCCTTCGGCGGCGAACTCCCGCTGACCGGCCTGCTCGTCGACCAGCAGGCCGCCCTCCTCGCCCAGAACGCACTGGACCCGGGCAACGCCAAGTGCACCTACGGAACGGGGGCGTTCCTGCTCGCCCAGACCGGAACCACTCCGCGCCGCGGCTCCACCGGACTGGTCAGCTGCGTCGCCTGGCGGCTCGGCGGCAGCACGAACTACTGCCTCGACGGGCAGGTCTACACCGCCGCGTCCGCCGTCGACTGGCTCACCGGCCTCGGAGTGATCTCCGGCGCGGCCGACCTCGACCCGGTCGGCGCCACCGTCCCCGACTCCGGCGGCGTCACCTTCGTCCCGGCACTCGCCGGCCTCGCCGCCCCCTGGTGGCGCGGCGACCTGCGCGGATCGGTGACCGGCCTCGGCCTCGACACCACCGCCGGACACCTGGCCCGCGCCCTGTGCGAAGGCATCGCGGCACAGGTGGTCGAACTCGCCGACGCGGTCGCGACCGACCTGGGCTCCCCACTGACCTCGCTCCGCGTCGACGGCGGCCTGACCCGCTCCGCACTGCTCATGCAGACCCAGGCCGATCTGCTGCAACGCCCCGTCGAGGTGTCCGCGCTGCCCGACGTCACCGCGCTCGGCGTCGGGGCGGTCGCCCGGCTCGGCCTCGACCCGCGACTGCCGCTCCGGCAGGCCGTGCCCGAATGGAAACCCGCCGCCGTGTACGAACCCCGGATCGGCGCCGACGAGGCGGCCGAGCGGCTCGCCCGGTTCCGGGCGGCCGTACAGACCCTCCTGGACCATGCCTGACAGGTACGGGAACCACGCAATGCCCCCACGATCACGACGACCGGCCCCCCGCCGGCCATCGGCCCACCGCACGACGAGGAACGGAGTCTTCGCTGTCGGCAACCTGCTGCACGGCGCGGCGAGCGCCGCCGTCGCCGCGGTCGGGGGCCGGGCCGTCGCAGCGCCCCTGCTGCGTCACCTGGCGACGGGTCCGTGGCCCGAGTGATGTCCGCCCGTCGCGGCCGAGCCCCCGTCGTGCTGGATCGCGCCGAATTTCGTCGGGCCCGACGGCGACGCTCCGCCGCACAACCGCTTCAGCCTGCGCACCACCCGGCGGCTGTCCTCGCCGCTGCTCGTCGTCCGGCAGGGCGACCGGGTGCTCCACCGGCAGCGGCTGCTGCGGCCGGCCGTGCCGGGCCTCCCGTTCCACCTGCGCGCCCACTGGCTCGACGGGGTCGATCCGGAGGGCGGAACCGTACGGATCGAAGCGAACTGACAGAGCATCAGGAATTTCGGTACACCGCAGGGCCGGGAAACCGGGGAGTCAGGGAATCAGCAGCCAGTCCGAACCGATCGCCGCGACCAGGCCGAAGGCCAGCAGCCAACTGCCGAGCCGGGTGCGGCCGTTCCTGCTGAGCTCGACCACGATCCCGCACAGGATCAGCGCGAGCCCGTACACCCCGACCACCAGCACGGACGAGCGGCTGGCGATCCGCAGCGCGAGGACCACCGCCATCGCGGCCATGCCCACCGCCGACAGCACCATCCGCAGCCGCCTCGCCTGGCGCGGGGTCAGCCTCCGGGCGGCGCTCTTGTCGGCCGTCCCGTGGTCCGCCTCGGAAGTCGTCCCGTCGACCGCCTCGGGGTCCGTCGCGGGAGCCGCTTCGCGGACCGTCCGGGGGGTTGTTCCAGGGGCAGTCGTGGGCGCCGTCTTCCCGGTCGCCCCGGGAGCCCCCTCGCCGGCGGGCGTTCCGGGGTCTTTCGCGGGAGTCCCCTCACCGGCCGTCCGAGGGGCCTTCCCGGGCGCCGCTCCGTCGGACGCCCCGGGAGTCTCCCCGTCGGCCTTCTCGTCGGTCTTCCCGTGCGCCGCCCCGCCGGCCGACTCCGCAGCGGCCTCCGATGCGCCCCCGGACTCGCCCCCGGATTCGTCCTCGGCGCCGGTTATCGGGGTGTCCACGACCTGGTCCTGGTCAGAAGTGCTCATGACGCGCGATCGTAATGGCTGCGGGCCGCCCTGTTCACCGCTCCCGGCGACGGACGACGGGCGACGCGGCGGAGAAGCGATGCGGACGCGACGGGCACCGGTCGCTCCCCGGCCCCCGGGCACGGTCGGCGCATCCCGCGCCGCAGCCGCCCTACCGGCCGGGGGCCCGCAGACGCGGTGCCTCGGCGGCGGCGTCGACGGGTTCGGCACCGGCAGGCCCGGTACCCGCCCGTTCCCCGACACCGGACGTCCCTCCCGCCACCCGGTCGGCCAGCTCCTCGGCCCAGCCGGTCAGCCCGCCGACATCGAGCCCGTACGGCCGGGCCGGTACGAACGGGGCGAGCGCCGCTGCCCCGCGCCGCAACAGCCGGGCCCCGCCCACCGCGTTGCCCCGGGCCGCGTGCGTCAGCCCCACGGCCAGCTGCGCCAGGCCCCGCCACAGCTCCCGCTCCGCCTCCGGACCCGACTTCCACGCGTCCTCGAACACCTCGTGCGCGTGGAACGGCATTCCCGCGTCCAGCAGTCGCTGCGCCTCCCGCACCGTCTGCTCGGGCGTACGGACCACGCCCTCGGGCTGCCGTTCGACCCCTGCCGCCCCGTGGGGAAGGGGACGCCCCAGCCCGTCGCGGGGACGCGCGCTGCGCGCCCGGCCCTCGGCGTCACGGTCCCTGCGCGTCTCGTCCATTCCACGATTGTGCCCCGCACCTGCGGCGAACTGTCGGAACCACTGTCCGTGGACCCTCGGGCACGACTAGTGTCGAAACCAATCCGTACCACCCTAGGGGAGGGTAGGCATGAAGCCGTCCCGGCCGCTGTACGAACGCGAACCGGAACTTGCCGCTGCCGCACAGGCCGTGGACGCCCTGTGCGGCGCCCAGGCCGTCGGCGGGCTGCTGATCTTCAGCGGCGAAGCGGGCATCGGCAAGACCGCACTGCTCGGCGAGATCCAGGTCATGGCCGCCGACCGGTGCACGATCTGGTCCGCACGCGGCGGCGAAACGGTCACGTCCGTGCCGTTCCACGTCGTGCGCCAGCTGCTCCAGCCCGCGCTCGACCAACTGCCGCCCGACGAGGTGCGGGACCTGTTCGGACCCTGGTACGAGATTGCCGCGCCCGCGCTCGGACTCGCCGAACCGAGCGGCCCCCAGCCGGACCCGCAGGGCGTGCGCGACGGCCTCGACTTCGTCGTCTCCCAGCTCGCGTCCCGGGCGAGCCACCGCCCGCTGCTGCTCATCGTCGACGACGCGCACTGGGCGGACGGCGAATCCCTCGCCTGGCTCGCCTCGTTCACCGCCCGCCTCGGCGAACTGCCCGTACTGGTCGTCCAGGCCCACCGCCCGGAGGAGCTGGCGGCGCGGGTGAAGGAGAGCGGGCCGGGCAGCGGCCACCCGTCCCAGGTACGGGTCGCGTTGCGCGCCCTCACCCCGGACGCCACCGCCGAACTGGTCCGCGCGGCCCTCGGTGAACACGCCGACGACCCGTTTTGCCGCGAGGTGTGGGCCGTCACCGGCGGCAACCCCTACGAGGCGGTCGAACTCGTCGCCAAGGTGCAGGACCGCGAACTGGCGCCGCTGGAGGAGTCGGCCGGGCTGCTGCGCGAACTCGGCGCCTCCGCCCGCGGCAGCGGCCTCGTCGCCCGGCTCGAACGGCTCGGCACCAACGCCAACCGCTTCGCCTGGGCCGCCGCCGTCCTCGGCACGGAGATCTCGCAGAGTCTCGCCGCCAGCCTCGCGGGCATGAGCCCGGCCGAGGCCGCCGACTGCACGGAGCGGCTGCGCGAGGCCCGTATCGTCACCGGCTTCGATCTGCTGGAGTTCGTCCACCCGCTGATCGCGAGCGCGGTGTACCGCTCCATCCCGCCGGCCACCCGCACCGCCATGCACGGCCGGGCCGCCTGGGCGATCACCCGGGCCGGACTCGGAGCCGCCGCGGCCTCCCGGCACCTGCTCGAAGTGCACCCGGACGACGACCAGGAACTGGTCGGCCAACTCCGCGACGCGGCCAGGCAGCACCTCGCGGTCGGCGCCCCGGACGCCGCCCGCCGCTGTCTCGAACGCGCCCTGCAGGAACCACCGAGCCCGCAGGTGAAGGCCACCCTGCTGTACGAACTCGGCTGCGCCACGCTGCTCAGCTCCCCGGCCACCACCGTCCAGCACCTGCGCGCCGCTCTCGACATGCCCGGCCTGGACGAGGAGCAGCGGGTCGACGCCACCTACCGGCTCGCGGCCGCGCACTCCCACAACAACCAGCTGAAGGAAGCGGCCCTCGCCCTCGCCGCCGAGGCCGCACGCACCGCCCCCGGCCCCGGCCTGATGCGGCTTCAGGCCGGAGCCTTCCTCTGGGAGGGCATGCAGGCCGCAGAGGACGACGGACCCGCCCGCTCCGCCCGGCTCGCCCGCAACGCCGACCATCTGCACGGCCGTGACAACGCCGAGCGCGCCCTGCTCACCATCCGCGCCTTCGACGCCATGATGCGCGGCGAGAACGCCCAGCTCGTCGTCGACCTCTGCGAACGCGCCCTGATCGACGGCCACCCCGCCCGGGGACTCGGCTGGACCGACGCGGAATGGGGATTCGAGCTGCCGACCCTCGTCGGCATCACCTACGCCTTCACCGACCAGCTCGACCGCGCCGAGCAGCTCTTCGGCGAGGCCGTCCGCGCCTTCGAGATCTCCGGATGGAGCGGCGCGCATCTCGCGTTCGCCCACACCCTGCTCGGCCTCGTCCACCGGCGCCGCGGACGGCTGGCCGAGGCCGAGGGCTTCCTCCGCGAGGGGCTGCGCCTGGCCGACCGCGTCGGCAGCGGACTGCCCGTCCACTGGGACGCGGCCTGTCTGCTCATCGACACGCTCCTCGCCCGCGGGCGCGTCAAGGAAGCCCGCGAGATCGCCGACCGCTACGCCTTCGGCTCGCCCTACCCCAGCGCGATGGTGCTCCCCGACGGCCCGTGCGTGCGCGGTCGACTGCTGTTGGCCGAGGGCCGTACGAAGGAGGCGATCTCCGAACTCGAAGCGGCGGGGCAAGCCCTCGAACCCCGGGGCAGGTTCAACGGGGTGTGGGCGCCCTGGGCCGGTGACCTCGCCCGCGCCCTGGCCGAGGAGGACCCGGAGCGCGCCGCCCGGCTCGCCGCGACGGCCCGGGTGCACGCCGAACGCTTCGGCACGGACACCGCGATCGGCGAGGCCCTGCGCTGCGTCGCCCTCTTCGCGGAGCCCGAGGACGCCACCCATCTGCTCGCCGAATCCGTCCGGCACCTGGAGGCGTCCCCGTCGGCGTACGAGCACGCGCTCGCCCTCGTCGACTACGGCATCGCGATCCGCTCGACGCGCGAACTCGCCAGAGCCCAGAAACTGGCCACCGCGTGCGGTGCCGAATCCCTGGCGAACCGCGCCCACCAGGCACGGGCGTCGATCCGGGCCGCGGAGTGAGGTAATGTTTGTCCTGCGCGGCCACCCGGGAACACCGGGGGGAATCGCATCGGGACGTGGCGCAGCTTGGTAGCGCACTTGACTGGGGGTCAAGGGGTCGCAGGTTCAAATCCTGTCGTCCCGACTCGAAGGAGTCGCAGATCAGGGGCCGTATCGGAGAAATCCGAAACGGCCCCTCGGTCGTTCCCGGGGACAGGCCGGGGACCGGCACGCTCGGACGGTACCGGGGGCGGACACGACCGGTCCCCGTGCAACGGCACACCCGACCGGACCTTCCGGCGGCCCGGCACCCGGCGCACACCGGGGAACACGCCCCGGGCACGGGACCGTCCGGCCCGCCACCGGCCCCACCACACCGCTCCGGCACTCCGGAGCCGACAGGAACGAGGAGCACATGAACCCGCGCCTGCGCCGAAAGCGCGTCGTCGTTGTCGCGGCGGCAGCCCTGGCCCTCACGGGCGGGGCGCTGGCCTGGGGCCTCGGTGCCCGCGGCGGGTCCGGCAACGGCCTCGACGACGCCTGCCACGGCTCCGTGGCCGTCGAGGAGGCCCGAAGCTTCTTCGACGGCGCCGAGTTGGAGGGCGACGGGCACACGGGGGAGTGGGTCGGCCACGAGACCGAGTGGTGCTCGGTCCGGGCCAAGGGCGACGACCGGGGCAGCGCGCTGCGGCTGCAGATACGGCCCGCCGCCGCGCACCGGACCTCCGGAGCGGCCGAGGAGCCCGGGGCCGCACCGATCGGACACGGCTGGAACGGCTCGGTCGTCATCCGCGGCCGACCCGAGGCCGCGGTGCTCGTGGACTGCGCCCCGCTCGCAGGCAAGGGACTGCTCGTCCTCGCCGAAGCGACGGAGGACGCCGACGAGCTGACGGCCGACCAGATACGTGACGTCGCCCGCCTCGCCACCGAGACCGCCCGCCGCGCGGCCGGACGCTTCCACTGCGAAGGCCCCCTGGGCACCCGCCCCAACACGGTCGACCGGACCGGCGTCACGATCCGCCCGGTCGCCGAGGCCACCGCCACCTGCCGAGACGTCGTCAGCCCGCGCAACGCCCGGCTCGTGCACGTCACCACCGTGACCGAGTACCCGGCCGGCCGTTCCCTGACCGAGGAGTGCGGGGTGAAGCGGGGCGAACGCGGCGGCGTGCGCCTCAACGCGTACTACGGCCCCTCCGCCCAGCAGGAGATGTACCTGGACGACCGCTACCCCGGCAGTGTCACCGGCTCCCGGACCCGGTCGCACAGCTGCCGGGGCGCGCTGGGCACCGCGTACTTCAAACTGACCCCTCCCCCGCTCGGTGACGGCCGGCCCGCCCCGCTCGATGCCCCGACGGCCGAGGTCTTCGACGAACTCCTCGCGGCCTTCGCCAAGAGCTCCGGGGCGCGCCACGGATGCCCCATTTCCTGACGTAACGTCAGATGCCATGGTCCGTGAGACCGTTGCCGCGGAGTGCGACCGTCGTCCCCGCCACGGCTGTGATCCCCGTGTGATCAGCACGCCGTACTCTTCACCCGGCCAGGGGGTTCGGAGAAGAACACGGTCGAGGCGGGGGACGGCACATGGCATATCGGCGTGCGGTGATACCGGCACTGTTCGGAGGGGTGCTGCTCACGGCGCTCCTGTGGTGGGCGGGGGAGAGCGTGCACGCGCTGCGCCTGCAGGGTGCCACGGACGCGCTCGGGGGCCGGGCCGCCGCCGAACTCGAACACTGGCTCACCCCCTGGTCGTACGACCCTCCGGCCCGGCTTTGGGGCGGCGCCGACGTGCCCGGGGGAACGGCGGGGGGGCGACAGCGCCCACTACCTCGCGCTGTACGGGACCGCGTTGCAGATCAGGTTCGCCGCGGTGTTCGCCTTCTTCCTGCCCGGGGCGCTGCTCCTGCTCCGCAGGCTGCCGCCGGTGCACGGCCGGACGTCGGCCACCCTGCTCGCGGTGTGGGCCTGGGGGATCGTGGCGGGGACGCTGGCGGTGACCGTCTCCGCGCCGTGGCTGATCGCCGCGTACGGGCACGGCAGTCACCGCTTCCTGCCTCAGCTGGCGAGCGCGGTCTCCGCGGGCCGGCAGAGCCTGGTGGTGACCGCGCTGGTCGCCGCGGCGGGGGCGGTGCTCGCGGCACGGATCACCGTCAAGGGCGCCGGTCCGCTCCCGAGGGAGGCCGTCCCGGCACGCGCCGCCCGACTGGCCGCCACCGCCGGGGCCGCGGTGATCGCGCTGTCCCTGGTGGTCCTCTCGCACCAGTCGGTCGCCGCCGCCATCCAGACGGTCTCCCCGGCAACCGGACTCCTCGCCGAACCGGGCGACCTGCTGCGCCAGTGGCTGCTGCTCGGCGCCTGGTCGAGCCCCGCGGGCTCCCCGTTCGGCGACTGGCTCCTGTACCGCGCCGCCGATGCGCTGCTGCTCGCCGTGGTGTGGTGGGCGCTGCGGCTGCTGCCCGGACTGCTCACCCGGGCCACGGTCCCGGCGATGGCGGCCGGGGCGGTCTGCGCGACCGTCCTCGGGCTGCCGGCGAGCCGGCTCCTGCGGGTGGCGACGGACGGCACGGGCCCGTACTGGGGTCTGATGCACCTGTCGGCCACCATCGGCAGCGGCGTCCCGGCCGCCCTGACCTTCGGTCTGCCGGCGGGAATCGCGGCGGCCGTGACCCTGCGGGCGGCGGGACGGAGCCGTGGCCCCGCCCCCGGCCCGCAGGCCCCGTGAAACGACCGTCGGCCCGTCCGGTCGCGGGAGACCCCGGGCACGAGGGCGGTTCTGCCTGGTGGGGCGGGGTCCCGTACTCTTTGCCGGGGCCGCTGCGATCGGGGCGGGCACGGCCCGGGGAACGCGAGGGGGCGGGGCCATGCAGCACGACCGCGACACGGACAGGGCACTCGACGTACTGGTCCGTCTGGTCGAGGCGGACGACACACGGCAGGCGGTGAGGGAGCGGATCGGGGTCGCTGAGCGGCCGGGCGCGACCGTTCCCGGGCGCTGGGACGCCGAGTCGCAGCTCTCGCCCGACGCGCTGCCGGCCTCCGTCCGGCTGTGGGTCCTGGAGGAGGACCGGCCGGAGACGAACGAACTCCTCGTCATGGCCGACGGGTTGCCCCGCGGACTGGAGACGGCGGTCCTCGACGGCGAACCCTTCGGACCCGGTCGGCAGGACCCCGTCCCGCTGGCGAAGACGCTGCGGGAATGGCCCCGCCCGGAAGGCGCCCGGCGGCTTCCCGAGGAGGAAGTCGTCCCCGCGCTACGGGCGGTGAGGACCATGCGCCAGGGCCGCCGGGCCGCCCGCTCGACGGGCCGCAGGCACTGGCCGCGCGTCGTCGGGGCCGACACCGAGCAGCCGCTGCCCGGATACGCGCGATGGGCGCTCGCGCTGCGGCCCGACTGTCCCCCGGCCCTGCGGGAACGGTTCTCCGACCACCCGGGCTACGCCCACCGGATGCGGGCCGGGGGCATCGTCGACGGCCCGGAGACCTACGTACGGGAGTGGGGTCCGGCCCGCACGGTACTGCGCGCCCTCGACACCGGCCGCTGGGCGTTCCCCACCCGGGCGGGGGAGGCCGAGGACATGCTGCGGCCCCTGGTGCACGGCTCGTTGGGGACGAACGTCGAGGCGTGGGCCGTCCTGGCACAACTGCTGCCGACGTTCACGGGAACCGTTCCGGAACTGATCGTGACCTCGGGCGCCATCGCCTGAGACGAGTGACGGAAAGGAGGGAGGCGGGGCGGCTGGAGTCGAACCAGCGTGTTCCGGTTCTGGAGACCGGTGCGACTGCCCCTGCGCTACGACCCCGCCCTGCGGCCGATCATAGGCGACCGTCCGGGCGGAAACACCGTCGCCCACGAGCAGCGGGCAGTCCTGACAGCGAGGGCGACGGGCACAGAGGGGGGACATCCGGGATGGCGTACGGGGAGCGCGGGGGACGGCCGCGCCATGTGATCGACCTGACGGATCGGCACGCACTGGAGCGGTGGCGGCCCGCCGACGAAGCGGTGATCGCGGAGGGGCGGCGGCTCAAGGAGGCCGCGCTGCTGGACCTCGGGCTGTCCGGTTCGGTGGTCGCCTCCTGGCTCCACGCCAAGTGCCGCCACCAGATACCGACCACGGCGGTGGACACCGCCGCGGTGGTGGCGAGCGGCGATGGGACCTGCCTGCTCGTGTACAACCCGGAGTTCTTCGTCTCCCTCGGCCTCGACGGGGTGAAGTTCGTCCTGTTCCACGAGGCGCGACACCTGGTCCACCGGCACCTGTTCGTGGAGGAGGAACTGCGGAACGACCCGGTGTTCACACTGGCGGCGGAGGTCTCCATCAACCACGTGGCGATGGTCCGGCTCGGCACGGACGAACTGCCGCTCCGGGACGGCGGACCGGTGGGCATCGACCCGCGCGAGATCCACGCGGCCTACCGGGAGGACCTGCTGGCGCACGGCCTGGAACCGGTGGACTACCCGGTCTTCGTCGCCACGGACATGTCGGTGTACGGCGAACTGAAGCGGATGGCGCACCCGCCGGTACCCGCCCCGTCGCTGTGCGTCCGGCTCGCACCCGGCCACGTACCCGCCGACCAGGAGACCGTCGACGCCACGGTCTCCTCCGTACTGCTCAACTCTCTGCTCGCGGCACGCCGCGGCCATGCGGTGGCGGAGGCGGAGATCGGCGAGCTGATGGACCGCACGGACGGGGCGTCGGAACGGGCGAGCCGGATGTGGGGCAGGCTCGGCGCGGGCCTGCTGCGCGGACGGACACCGCGCACGGGACAGGTCGACTGGTGGCAGCGGTGGCTGGTGGACGTCTTCGCGTCGAAGCTGCGGGACGGCGAGCGGCTGGTGTACCCGAAGAAGCGGGGCGCGCTGCTCGCGGCGCTCGGGCACGACCCGCTCCTGTCGCGGTGCGGCCCGGTGCGGCACAAGGTGCTCGTCATCGCGTACGACACCTCGGGATCGATGCCGAACCACGTGATCGACTGGCTGACCGAACTGGTCGGCGGGATCGACGGAGTGGAGGCGCACTGGCTCTCCTTCGACGCCGTGGTGATGCCGTTCCGCCCCGGCGAGCGGGTGTACGGCGGCGGGGGGACGAGCTTCGAGGCCGTCGCCGACTACGTGGAGGGGCGCACGCTCGTCGACGGCCGGCCCTTCGAGGAGACCCCGGACGCCGTCGTGGTGCTCACCGACGGCCACGCGCCCCGCATCACCCCGGCCGAACCCGACAAGTGGATCTGGCTGATCACCGAGGGCGGCGACGACTGGCCCGATTCCCACCACCCCCCGATGGCCTGCCATCGCGTCACGACAGGATCGAGATGACCACGCCCCGCACCGTTCCGTGGCGGCCCAGCGCCACCTACCCGCAACCGCCCGAGGGCTGGACGGGCGTGTCCCGGCTGGAGTCCTTCATCGACGCGATGATCGACATGGGACAGACGGGCCAGGTCTTCGGCGGGCACGGCGTCGGCAAGACGGCGACGTTCTTCTCGCACATCGCCGAGGCGTACCCGGACGCCGAACTGGTCTTCGTCCCGGCCGCCAACCTCACCCCGGACGACCTCCTGGTCAACGCCCCGGTGCGGGACCGGCGGACCGGGGAACTCGTGCTGCGGCAGCTGGTGATGGACCGGCTGAGGCCGGGGAAACCGTTCGTCCTGCTCATCGACGACTCGCTGCAGGCCGGCGAGTCGATCCAGTCGCAGCTGATGCAGATCGCCTGCAACTGGACGCTCGGCGGATACGACCTGCGGGCCCTGGGCTGCATCGGCGTCTTCCTCACCGACAACGAATCGCTGAGCGAGACCGCCGCCCGCCGCGGCGACCTGGCGATCCTGGACCGGATGGTCACCATCAGGATCACCGCGAACGACACGGCCTGGCGGTTCGGACTGGCCGCGAAGTACCGGAACCGGGACCTCGGCCCGGTGTTCTCGCTGTGGGCCTCGCTGAGCCCCGCACTGCGCGAGCTGCTGTCGCCGCGCACCCTGGACCACATCCTCGCCAACGCCCAGGAGGGCTTCCCGCTGAGCTGGGGGCTGCCCCTGGTCAACGGGGAGCGGCTGAGGCTCCTCGAACCGCTCCCCGACGGCCGCCCCGGGCCGAACCGCACCCCGGAGATCCTGGACCGGATCGCCCGCGCGCTGGACGTGCCGAACCCGGCCCGGATCGCCGACCCCGTGCGCCGGGTGGTGCGGGCGGCGCTGCGCAACCGGTGGACCGTGCTGCTTCAGGGACCGCCGGGATGCGGCAAGACCGAACTCGTCCGGCAGACGGTCCGGGAGGGCCTGGACGGGCGGGAGCCGCTGTACTTCTCGCTGCCGGTGACCAACGTCGAGGACCTCTGCGCCCCGGTCCCGACCCCCGACGGGTCCCTGGAGAACCTGCTGGCGGCCGTGTTCACGGACCCGGGGCCGAAGGCGATCGTCTGGGACGAGTACAACCGCCCCAAGGACAGGGCGGCGTTCGCCAAGCTGATGGAGATCACGCAGGAGTGGTCGCTGGCGGGCCGGCCGATCGACGGGCTGCGGGCGCAGATCGCGGTGCAGAACCCGCCGTACCACCTGGGCCGCAAACTGCTCGTGGCGCGGAACAACATCGCCCAGGCGACCCGGTTCACGGCCTCGCTGACGGTGGAGCCCGGCGACATCCCGGCCAACGAGTGGCTGATCGAGAAGTACGGGCCGGTGGCCGAGACCGTGCTCGACTGGTGGAAGCACGACATCGACGAGGACGGCCGGGCCTGGATCACCAAGCGGACCATCGAGCGGCTGATCAAGCTCCACCAGCGGGGGCTTCCGCTGGAGATGGGCACGGTGTACCTCGGGGACGGCGAGTACGCCCCGGTGCAGCTGACCAGCCTCGTCGACCGGCTGAACAACCGGCCGGTGACGGGACTGCGGGAGCTGGCCCGGCAGGTGGACGCCTGGGAACAGCGGCTGCGACGGGCGGCGGACCGCTCCTCGGAGGGCGGCGACGACAGCGACGTGGTGCACCAGATCATCGCCAACGCCGAGCTGTCGCAGCTGAAGAGGCATCGCGAGGCGGTGACCAGGCTGGTGGCGCTGCTGCCGCCGAAGCTGCGCTCGACCTACCTGGTCGGCGCCCCGGAGCCGTACCAGCGGTTCTGGATCGAGGTGTTCGCCGCGATGCCCCGCTGAGGACCGGCCGTGCCTCCCGGCGGATCCGCAGGGGCGTGTCGGGGCACGGCCCCGGAGCTACCGGTCCCGGGGCGGGGGCGTGCGGTGGACGCTGCGGACGGCCGCGACATCGGCGGAGAGCGCGGGCCTCGGCAGGTGCGCGCTGAACGCGTCCAGCCGGTGACGGACGCTGGTCGCGATGCCCTTGCCGAGGACGAAGCGGGTCGGGGTCGCAGCCCGGGGCGCGGCGTCCAGGAGCCGGTGGGCCTCGCGGCTGCGCAGACCGGTGTGGGCGAGGACGAGATGGGTGAGGCGGTGCCCCCGGGCCGCCAGGCTCTCGCCGATCGCGGTCGCGGCATCGAGGTCGAGGCGGTTGTCCGCCGCGCCGAGGGTTCCGGCGGCCCGGACCCTGCCGAGGTCCAGGAGTTCGACGCCCGCCCCGGCCGCCGAGGCGACGAGCCGGGCGGCGGCCCGCGGCCCGACACCGTTGCTGGCGACGGAGAGCCGGGCGGTACGGCCGTACGGCGCGCGCTCCAGGGCGTCGGCCAGGAGCAACGCCCCGTCGTCACCCAACCGGGCCGCCGACGCGTACAGTTCGCCGACCGCTCCGGCGGCGAGCAGCGCGGCGAGCGGTGCGGCGCCGGTGCGGCCGAGCGGGTTGCCGCCGACGAAGAGCCGCTCCACGCGGCGCCCGGAGGCGGCGGCCCCGAGCAGGGCCTCGGCGAGCACCGTGAGGCCCGCCGGATCCAGGCCGGTCTGCACGAGGTCGAGGGTGCGCAGCCCGGACGCGGCGGCGACGAGGTCCGCCGCGGCCCGCCCGCCGCCCGTGCCCAGCGGATTGCGCTTGAGCCAGACCCCGCTGACGACGTGTTCGGAGGCGCGCAGACTGTCCGCGATCCGGCACGCGCCGCCCGCGGTGATGCCGTTGCAGCCCAGGTAGAGGGTCTCGACGCCCGCCCCGACGGTCCGTTCGGCCACGTCCGTGGCCCCGTCGTCGCCGAGCCCGTCGGTGCCCAGGAGCAGATGCCGGACCCGGGCCGGGCCCGTGGTGTCACCGAGGGCCTCGGCGATCAGGGCGGCTCCTTCGGGGCCGAGGGCCTGCTTGCACAGGTCGAGCCGGCCGTCGGGCATCGCGGTCCCGGCCGGGAAGTCGAGCCGCCGGTCGGTGGCCGCGCCGCCGCGCAGCCAGTCGATCAGCGGGCCGAGGTCGGCGATCGAGCGGGGCAGGACGTGGGGGACACCCGCGAAGGGAGCGCCCCCGAGGGGTTCCCGGGGTCCGGTGGGACCGGTCACCACGCCGCCTCCCGGTAGTCCTTGAGGAAGACGCCCGACACGGGCGAACCCGCCTCGCCCCGCACGATCGGGTCGTACACCCGCGCCGCTCCGTCCACGACGTCCAGCGGGGTGCGGAAGCCCTCGGCGGCGAGCCGGTTCTTCTTCGGCAGCGGGTTCTCGTCGGTGATCCAGCCGGTGTCGACGCTGCACATGTGGACGCCCCGCGCGGCGAGTTCGGGTCCGCTGGTGCGGGTGAGCATGTTGAGCGCGGCCTTCGCCATGTTGGTGTGCGGATGCCCGGCGGTCTTGCGCCGCACCGCGAAACGGCCCTCCACGGCCGTGACGTTGACGACGTACCGGTTCGGCCGGGGCGAGGCGAGCAGCAGCGGCAGCAGCCGGTCCACCAGCAGGGCGGGGGCGAGGGCGTTGACGAGCTGGGTCTCCAGCAGCTCGGCCGGGTCCAGCTCGCCGATCCGGGCGGACCAGGAGTTCACGGGGGCGTGGTCGGGGAGCAGACCCGCCTCGTCGGCCTCCGTGAGGACCAGTGCGAGCGCCCCCGAGGCGGCGGGGGCCGCCAGGGCCCGCATCGGCGCGTAGCCGGGGGCGGCCCAGGCGCCCTCGGGGAGCGCCGCGGTCTCACCGGCGGCGAGCAGCGCGTACGACTCGGGCGGGCGGCGCACGGTCTGGGCGGCGTTGTTGACGAGTATGTCCAGCGGTTCGCCGTCCCGGTGGAGCCGTTCGCACAGGCCCAGGACCTGGCGCGGGTCGCGCAGGTCGACGGCGACGACGGTGAGCCGGTCGAGCCACGCCCCGCTGCCGGGCGCCGCGCGGAACCGGCGCAGGGTGTCCTGCGGGAAGCGGGAGGTGACGAGGAGTTCGGCGCCGTCGCGGAGCATCATCAGCGCCAGCTGGAAGCCGATCTTGACCCGGCCGCCGGTGAGCAGCGCGCGGCGCCCGGTGAGATCGGTGGACAGGGCGCGGCGGGCGGTGTTGTCGGCGGCGCAGTCCGGGCAGAGCGCGTGGTAGAACGCGTCGGCCCGGTGGTAGAACGACTTGCAGACGTAGCAGCGCCGGGGCCGGTGGAAGGTCCCGCCGCCCGCCGCGTCCTCGCCGGACAGCGGCGCGTCCTCGCGCCGTGCGGGCGCACCGGTCGCGGTGGCGGCGACGACCGCCGCGTCGGCCTCGGCACAGGCGTCGCTGCGGGCCTTGCGGCGGCGCGTGCGGCCGTCGCGGGTGAAGGACGCGGCGACCTGCTCGGCGCGCAGGCGCACCGGGTCGTCGACGGGCAGGGCGCGCAGCTTCGCGACCGTACGGTCGAAGGCCGCCAGTTCCTCGTCGCCGATTCGCTCTTCGTCACCGGTCAGCGCCATGCCCCCCGCCTCCGTGCCCGTCGTCGCCCGCCCCGGTGGTCCCGGCCGGATTCGAACCGGCGTGTTCCCTCATGCGAAGAGGATGCGACTGCCTCTGCGCTACGGGACCGGGCTGCCCGGACGGTCGGATTCGAACCGACGTGTTCACGACTTGGCAAGTCGGCGCGACTGCCTCTGCGCTACGTCCGGACAGTGCCGATAATCATACCGACGGTGTCCCGGGCACGGTCCGGGCGGGTTCCCGGCCGCACCGTCCGGCCGTTCGGCGGCGTTCTGGGCGCATTACGCTGGACTGGACACGGCAGCTCGACGCGGTACGGAGCCCTTCGCTTCCGTGCGAAGGCCCGTATGCCCCCGGGAGGCATGATGAGCCAGCAGCCGGTGCTCCTGCCCTACACCGACCCGGCCTTCGTGGCGGACCCCTTCCCGCTCTACCGGCAGTTGCGCGACGACGGACCGGTACGGCGCGCCGTCATCGCGGGCGGCCTGGAGGCGTGGTTGGTCACCCGGTACGAGGACGGTCTGGCGGCCCTGTCCGACCCACGCCTGAGCAGCGACCTCCGCGACGCGTCGGACCCCCGGCTCCTCGAACTGCTGCCCGCCACGGACCGCGAGTCCGCCCTGCGCAGCATGCTCCGCTCCGACCCTCCCGACCACACCCGGCTGCGCCGTCTGGTGTCCAAGGCGTTCACCGCGCGCAGGGTGGCCGGGCTGCGGCCCCGGGTCCAGGAGATCGCCGACCGGCTGCTCGACGCGATCGGGCCGGACGGCCGTGCCGACCTCGTCGAGAGCTTCGCGCTGCCGCTGCCGGTCACCGTGATCGGCGAACTGCTCGGCGTGCCCGTCGCCGACCGGGACGACTTCCGGCGGTGGACCGACGAGATGATCCTGCGGGGCGCCGAGCAGCCGGATCCCGCCCGCACGGACCGGGCGTGGCGGCGGATGCGCGACTGTCTGGCCGGGCTCCTCGGGGAGAAACGGGCCCGGCCCGGGGACGACCTGCTCAGCGCGCTGATCGTGGCCCGGGACGAGGAGGGGCGGCTCGACGAGGACGAGCTGATCGCCATGGCCTTCCTGCTGCTGGTGGCCGGCTACATCACCACCGTCAACCTGATCGGCAGCGGCATCGCGGCCCTGCTCACCCACCCCGACCAGCTGCGGATGCTGCGGGACGATCCGGAGCTGCTGCCGGGCGCGATCGAGGAGTTCCTGCGGTACGACGGCCCGGTCAACCCGGGCATCGCCCGGTTCGCGCGCGAGGACGTCACCATCGCGGGCGTGAACGTGCCGCGCGGCGCGACCGTGCTGATCGCATCCGCCATCGCCGACCGCGACCCGGAACACTTCCCCCACCCCGACCGCCTGGACATCTCCCGGCGGGACAACCCCCATCTCGCGTTCGGCCACGGCATCCACTACTGCCTGGGGGCTCCGCTGGCCCGGCTGGAGGGCCAGATCGCCATCGGTACCGCCCTGCGCCGCCTTCCCGGCCTCGCCCTGGCCGTGCCGCCCGAGGCCCTGCGATGGCGGCCGGGAGGTCTGCGCGGCCCCGAGCACCTGCCCGTCACCTTCACCGCCGACGCCCCGGCCCGTGGTGGCGGACCCGGCGCCGCCCGGTGACGGTCCGTCCGGGACGCCCGCGCGGACGCCGGGCGCCGCCTCCGTCCCCGACTCAGCCGATGAGCTTGGCCAGGAACGCGTCGAGGTTGGCCCTGGTTCGCTCCACCTGCTCCTCCATCGTCAGGGACTCCTTGAAGCGGGAGCCCGGCGCGGGGGTCTTCTTGCCCCGTACGTACAGCGAACAGGCGAGGTCGGTGCAGACGTACAGGCCGACCGAATTCCCCTCCCGGCCCGCGACCCCGGTCTTCCGGGCGGTCATCAGGGAGACGCCGTTGCCCGGGTGCGTGGTCAGACAGAGCGAGCACATGCTCCGGTGGAGGAAACCGCGCTGCCGGGAGGGGAACCGGAGCGTCACCCCGATGAGCTTCCCGTCGTACTCGGTGACGAGATAGCTGCGTCCGGGGGCGGAGAGGTCGCGCCACCCCAGGAAGTCCAGGTCGTCCCAGGGCTGCTCCTCCAGGTCGCGGGGGAGCGGCAGCCGCTTGGCCTCCCCCTTGGAGCAGTTGACGAACGACGCACGGATGTCCTGTTCACTCATGGCCTTCATGCCGGGGACGCTAATCCCGCCTATGAACACTAGGCAAATGGTTAATGGGGCAAGGAAGAAGTCGGTCCCGGGACGGCCCGGCCCCGGCGCACAGGGCGGAGTCCGCCCGGTCAGACGGACAGCCGCAGGGAGGTCGCCGAGATGCCGAGCCGCACCGTCTGCCCCCAGGTCAGCTCCAGCGCGTCCGCCTCCATCCCGTCACCGAAGGCCACCACCCGGTCGGACTCGACGGTGAGACGCAGTCCCTGTCCGCGCTCCAGCTCGCCCGCGACCAGCGAGGTGCCGGTCGCCGGGGACGGCCAGGCCTCGCGCACGAACCAGAGCAGGCGCGGATCGGTGGGTGCCGGGAGACGGAGGCCGCTGCGCCGTTCCTGCCACAGCGAGCGGAGCCACCCCGTGGCGCCGGTGCCCGTGCCGACCAGGACGCCGGAGGACGCCTGCGGCTCGGCGGGGGAGTCGGGGGTGTCCGGGCCGAGCCGGTAGCGGGCGGTCTGATGGCCGGATGGTCCCAGGTAGATCTCGTTGAGGGCGACCAGGCGCTGCGTGTCGTCGGCCACCGCCTCGACCATGGTGAGTTCGTCTACCGTCCCGCCGGGGGCCGCGGCCGCCCTGAGCAGGGCGGCCGCGTCGGAGGGCCGGTGACGGACGAGCACCCCCGGATTGCGCCCGGGGTCGGTGTCGATGCCCACGACCGGCTGGCCGGAGAGGTACTTGGCGGCATTGGCCACGAGCCCGTCCTGCCCGACGACGACCACCACGTCCTCGGGCCCGAACAGAAAACGGTCCAGGTCCGCGCGCTCCACCCGGGACTGACGCCACTGGAGCGGCACGGCCGCCGCCACGTCGGCGAGCGCCTGCCGGGTCTGCCGGTGCCGCCGGGCCACCTCGTCGATGGAGCGGCCGCGGCTGGAGAGGAAGAACGCGGCCTGGCCGTGCGTGCCGTGGCGGGCCAGCAACTCCTCGTACTCGGTGGTGCGGTGGACCAGTACCGCGCGCGGCGCGAGGCTCATGCCCGGGTCGCCGGGCCGGACCGGCCGAGCCTGCCGAGCAGGGCGGTGAGCACGTCGGGGGAGAGGGTGATGCTGTCGATGCGCGGCAGGTTCTCGGCGAGCCTGGTCGCGGCCAGGGCGTGCAGGGTCGCCTCGTCCACCTCGCCGTGCACCCGCAGCCAGGCGGCCTGGGCCTCGGCCCGTGCGGCGCCGACCTCGCGCGCCGCCTCGGCCTCGGCCCGCGCCAGGCGCACCTTGCGTGCCGCCTCCGCCTCGGCCCGTACCCCGTCGGCCGCCGCGTTCTCCTCGGCCTCGCGACGGGTGTTGGTGCCGCGCTGCTCGACCAACTGCTCCTCCCGTCGCGCCAGTTCGATCTGGCTGGCGAGCTCGTTCTCGGCGATGGCCCGTTCCCGTTCCACGGCCACGGCGCGGCGCTCGTAGGTGGCCCGGTCGGCCTCCTGCTGGATCTGCTCGCGGGCGGGGGTGCGCAGGGCGCGCTCCACCTCGGCCTCGGGGCGGATGGCGACCACCCGCACGGCCACCACGTCGATGCCCGTGGCGGGCAGCCGCGGTTCGGCGGCGAGCCCCGCGGCGACCCGGTCGCGCACCGACGCGACCCCGTCCACCAGGGCCTCGGCCAGCGCCGTCCTGGCCAGCACGTCCAGGGTGTGCTGCTGGGCGGTCTCGGTCAGCAGCGTGGCGATCTGCTCCAGCGGCGCGCCGCGCCAGGCCCCGGTGTCCGGGTCGATCGAGAAGTCCAGCCGGGCGGCGGCCTCGGCCGGGTCGCTGATCCGGTAGGTCACGGTGGCCTGCACGGTCACGTCCTGGAAGTCGGACGTGCGGGCGTGGAAGGCCATCGCCAGCTCGCGGTCGTTGACCGGGACCTCGGAGAGCGCCGCGGTCAACGAGCGGTACCAGAAGCTCAGCCCGGGACCGTCGTGGGCGAGCCGGCCCCGCCTGTGGTGGCGGATGTGTGCGGTGGGCGCGGAGCGCAGATGGCGCAGACCGAAGCGCCTGGTGATGTCGGCCATGGCGGCCCCCCTCTTTTCTCGTCAGGGCGACGGTAATGGGGCGATTCATTATCGTCAAGAGGACGAGAATGATCGGTCGGCGGCTCCGCCCCGGCGGTTCGCTCCGCCCGCACCCCGGCACGCCCGCCCCGGCGGCCGGGAGGGCCCGGCGATCGCGGCGCCGATACCCTTCGTGCCTCCGGTGGCGAACGCCGCCCGCCCCGCGAGGTCGATCGGATTGCCGGTGTCCGTCGTCCGCCCGGCTGTCTCCGGAGTGCGCGTACGGCCGGGGTCGCGCCGACCGGTCCCGGCGATCTGCCGAGCGTTTGCTCGGTGGAACGGTCGTCGGGGGCACGGAAGGGGCGAAGGGGTGCGGAACCGCGGGCGGCCGGTGACTCCCCGGGGAGTCAC
>NZ_JBSFFY010000019.1:0-130673 GCF_053596315.1 Streptomyces sp. NPDC001732 | reverse complement strand
CATGCTGCGCCCCGGTCGCCCGGTCACTCGGTCCACGACGGGCCTGCTCACGCAGCGCCAGCAGCTCGGCCACCCGGCCACGGGTGTCGGTCGGCCCGGCGGCTCTCCTCACCGGCATGCCCCAGCCCCTCTCGACGTCGCCTTTCGGCATTGAGCCCAGAATAACAAACCAGACGTGCGGTTTTCTGCTCGCGCGCGACTTCCTCTGCGCCGTCTCCGCACGTGGCGGCTATCGCCAGCTGTGCGGAGCCCGGTACGGCGCCCGTTCCCATCGCCGCCATCCGGCGGGCCGATCCCCCGTGCCGCCCTCGCGCGCACGCACTCTGCCCCGGTTTCTGGCGAGTACGGAGAGCAAAGCCTTGGTCAGGGCATTCATTTCATCCCGATTCGGGTTACCTCGCTCCACCCGCACCACCTCGGTCGCCCCACGGCGAAATCCGCTCACGAAGACCCCCTCTGCCGTCTGGACACCATGGGGCGGCAGGATCGAGATCCGGTCGAGATCCGCTCGAAGCGAGCCCACACGGACGGGCGGACGGGCGCCCTGGAGAGAAGTGGATCTTGCGGTTTTGGCTCCGGCGAGTGCGGCACAACAGTAGAAATTAAACCGGGTGGTATGTATCTTTGGTGTCCCGCGAGGGGCTCAACGAGTTCTCGGCACCGTGGTTTTGGGGGATAGATGACTGCGACAACGTTCCAGCCTGCCGGACCGGTCACGAACGAGGCTCCCGTACGGGACAGCCCGGCGACCGCGCCGATCGCACCTCCGCTGTTCCGCTTCCCGTCACTGACGACCACCGTCCCCAAGGAGTTCGTCCACCGGGCGGCCGTTGCCGAGGTCATGCTCACCGACTGGAAGCGCGAGGACGACACCCACTTCAAGGTGACGGCCCAGTGGCCCCGCGGCCACAGCTTCTTCAGTCCCATCGGCGCCCACCACGATCCGCTGCTGGCGGCGGAGACGATCCGCCAGGTGGGTTCGCTGCTCGCACACGCGGAGTTCGACGTCCCCTTCGGCCATCAGTTCCTGATGTGGGACCTCCAGTACACCGTCGAGCCGGACCAGGTCCTGATCTGCGACACCCCCGCCTCGCTCGACATCGACGTCACCTGCACCGAGGTCAAGCAGCGCGGCGGCAAGCTGACCGGACTGCGCTACGAGGCGGTGGTCCACCGCGACGGCCGGCCGGCCGTGACCGGGAGCGCCTCCTACACCTGCACCACCCCTGCGGTGTACCGGAGGCTGCGCGGGAACCGCGGCACCCCCGACGGCCCGCCCCGGCTCGCCCTCACGGCCCCCGCCTCGCCCCAGAGCGTCGGCCGCATGTCGCCCATCGACGTGGTGCTCTCCCCCCTCGGCGAGACGAACCGCTGGCAGCTCAGGGCCGACACCCGGCATCACGTCCTCTTCGACCACCCGGTCGACCACGTTCCCGGCATGGTGCTCCTCGAAGCCGCCCGGCAGGCGGCGGCAGCGGCCTGCGAGGGCTCCGTGGTACTGCCCGTGAACATCGCGAGCGAGTTCCACCGGTACGCCGAGCTGGACACGCCCTGCACGATCCAGGCGCAGCCCCTGCCCCACGCGGCCGGCGGCGAGCAGTCGGTCCTGGTGACCGGCCACCAGGACGGGGAGCTGGTGTTCACCTCCACCGTGAAGGTCCTGGCGCACAAGGGCTGATCCGGTCACGGCACCGCCTTCGCCCTCATGAGGACGCCTCGGGGGCGAAGGCGGCCGCATGGTCCCCGGCCCACTCGTCGAACGACCGGGCCGGTCGGCCCGTCACATCGCCGACCCCGCTTCCCACCCCGGCCTTGGCCCCGTCGCGCTGCCGCCGCGCACTGTTGAGCAGCGCGTCCGCCACTTCCTCCGGGTACCGGCGCAGCAGCGCGGCCCGCGCCTGATCCGGCTCCAACTCCTCGAAGCGCAAAGGCGCTTCGAGCACCCGTGCGAGGCGACGCGTCTGCTCCGCCGCACTGATCGCCTCCGGCCCGGTCAGTGTGTGGACCGCGCCGTGGTGCCCCTCGTCGGTGAGGGCGCGTACCGCAACCTCCGCGATGTCGCGCGGATCCACGCATGCGTTCACCGAGGTTCCGTACAGCGCCCGTACGACCCGTTCGGAGCGGATCGGCCCCGCCCAGGACAGGCAGTTGGACATGAACGAACGGGGCCGCAGCAGGGTCCAGGCCATGCCGGACTCCCGCAGGAGGTCCTCGTTGGTCCGCTGCCAACGCGTGATCAGGTCGTCGGCCCGCTCGTCGGCGACCGCGGCGGCGGAGAGTTTCACGACGTGGCGCACGCCCGCCGTCCGCGCGGCCCGGAGGAAGACTGCGTCGTCGTCACCGCCGACCCGGTTCGTGACGAGGAAGACACCGCGCACCCCTCGCAGCACCCGGGCCAGCGAGCCGGGGTCGGCGTAGTCCCCGGCCACGACCTCCGCCCCGGGCCGAACCGCCGTGACCCGCGCGGGATTCCTGGTCATGAGACGCAACGGCAGGCCGGCCGGGAAGGAACGGGCCACCTCCCCGCCGACCGTCCCGGTCGCACCCGTCACCAGAATCATCGCTCCCCCGTTTCCCGTACCGGCCTTCCGGCGGGGCCCGGGAAGCAGATCTCGATGCCGCGGTTCCCGGTGCCGGTGGCCCCGTCGTCCGTCTCGATCATGCAGTGCCCCCATTCGCTGCGAGCGCTAATCACTGTAAGATACAAACTAGCCGGTTTTTTTCATGAGGTGCGACGCAGCTTAGATGTATCGACCACATAGCTGAAGGAGGCGAGAGTGGCGAAGCAGGATCGAGCCATCCGTACACGCCAGACGATCCTGTCTGCAGCGGCCAAGGTGTTCGAGCTGCACGGTTATCAGGCGGCCACGATCACCGAGATACTCGCCGAGGCGGGGGTAACGAAGGGGGCCCTGTACTTCCACTTCCAGTCCAAGGAGGAGCTGGCCCAGGGGGTGCTCAGCGAGCAGGACCAGCGCCTTTCCGTTCCCGATCGGGCCTGCAAGACGCAGGAGGTCGTGGACGTCATCATGCTGCACGCCCACCGGTTGCAGACGGACCCCATGGTCCGCGCCGGCGTCCGGCTGTCCCTGGACCAGCAGGCGCAGGACCTCGACCGCAGCGGCCCCTTCCTGAACTGGGGTCAGGTCATGCGGGACCTCCTGGAGAAGGCGCAGGCCCAGGGGGAGCTCCTCCCCCACGTCATGCCCCGCGAGACCTCGGACGTACTGGTGGGCAGTTTCGCCGGTGTCCAGGCGATGTCGCAGGCGATCAGCAACTACCGGGATCTCGACGACCGGGTCTGCTCCCTGCTCCGCCATCTGCTGCCCAATGTGGTGCTGGCGTCCGTGCTCGCGTCGGTGGACCTCTCCCAGGCGCGGGGCAAGGCGGTCTTCACCGAGCTGACCGAAACGCTCGACGAGAAGGTCGGCGTCCCGGTCGGTTAGGTCCTGTCCGGCGGTTCGGGAACGGACTACCCCTGGGGCCTCTCCTCACGAAAGGCCCCGGGAACTGCCCGCCCTGCCCCCGCCGTTCACCCTCGCGAGTGTCGGTGGCCCGCGTCAGCGGTGGCCGCTCGTGGCAGGCACCCGGCCCGGTACGGGGACCGCCTCGGGACGGAGAGCCGCACCCGCACCCGTGCCTGTGTTCGCGCCCGCGCCCCTGTCCACGTCCTGGTCCGCGCCCTCGCCCTCGCCCTCGCCCTCGCCGAAGAGCGACATCAGGGCATCGCCCAGCGGTTCGCCGCCGTCCGAGGCCCAGGCGACGTACCCGTCGGGGCGTACGAGCAAGGCGTCGCACGGCAGGGCGCCCGTCGGCGCACAGTGCACCACGTGCAGGGAGCGGGCCCAGGACCGGACCGCATCCGTGTCCGTACAACGCCTTCCGCCCTCGCCGGAGAGCAGCAGAAGCGGTTTGCCGCTCCTCCCCAGCAGCCCGATCACGTCCGAAGGGCCCTGGACCGTGGCCAGTTCGACGTTGTGAAGAAAGGTTCCTTCTCGCGGTGAGCGGGAGCGGCGGTCGGCGCGCGACGGAAGCACGGTGTCCTGGGCACTGATCATCGCGCTCAGGAAGTCATTGCCGCGACCCGACTCCAGGAGCCCGGCGAGCAGCGTCCGCAGGGAGTCGACTTCGGCGCCGGGATGCATCAGCGCGGCCTGGGCACGGGTGTTCTCGATGACCCGCCGGGCGGCGGGCCGGCGTTCCGGGCCGTAGGTGTCGAGCAGCCCGTCGCCCGCGGCGCCCCGCACCACGAGGGCGAGCTTCCAGCTGAGGTCGAGGGCGTCCAGTACCCCCGTGCTCAGGCCCTGGCCGCCGATCGGGAAGTGCACGTGCGCGGCGTCCCCGGCCAGGAAGAACCGTCCCGCGCGGTAGGTCCGGGCGAGCCGGGTGAAGTCGCTGAACCGGCCGAGCCAGCGGGGGTCGGTCATCTCGATGCCGCGCCCGGCGATCCGCTCCGCCTCCGCTCTCAACTCGGCCAGGGTGAGCGGAAGATGGCGGGCGGCCGAGGCGTCCCCGTCGGTGAGCGCGTGGATCAGGGTGCGCCCGTCGGGGCCCTTCTTGGCGATGAGCCAGCCCCTGGGCGTACGGTGCCAGCCCACCGGGACGGCCTGCGGGTCCGGCATGCGGACCAGGCCCGTCATCGCGGACATGGTCGGCAGGCCGACGTCGGAGGCGATCCCCGCCATCTCGCGGACCGTGCTGCGGGCCCCGTCCGCCCCCACCACGTACGCGACGGTGAAGGACCGGTGCCCCTGCGGGCTCTCCGCGGTGACCCGCACGCCGTCCCGGTCCTGCACCATGTCCGTCACCCGGTGCTCGCGCAGTACCCGGGCGCCGTTGGCCCGCGCCCTGTTCTCGAAGAGCCGTTCCAGTTCGACCTGGGGGGCCTTCAGGACCGGGTCGGGCTCCGCCTCCGGGGCGGTGATGGAAAGCCCCGGAATGCCCGCGAAGTGGAAGGGCATGGTGGCCCCCCTGCCCGCGGGGCGCGGCTCCGGCGCGAAGAAGTAACCGCGTCGGGCCAGGCACTGCACCGCCCGTGCGTGGAGCGTGGTGGCCTTGGGCCGTTCCGAAGTGACGGCCCCCGCTTCGAGGACCAGCGTGTCGACCCCCTGTGCGGCGAGCTCGGCCGCGGCGAGCATGCCGACCGGCCCTCCTCCGACAACCATCACCTGTGCGCGTATTCGGCCAGTCATCCTGGACCCCCCTTTTTTTTTTCCGCCCGGGGCGTCCCCACGCCCCTGGTCGTCAATGGACCACATACGGAAATGCAGAAGAGGGCCCCGCTTCTGTTCGGAACACGGGCTCCCCCCAGGCCGGTAAATATACCGGTTGGACGGTTCTTTGCAACGACACCGACCCAACTGTCAGCCAAAGGTTCACCAAAGGTGTCCGAACGCTCACGGAGAGGGTTGATGAACGGGGCATATGCCCATCGCGAACCGTTGAGACGAAGGAGAAAACAACGTAACGGTTTGTTTTCAGGGGTGAATCCGGGCTCGCACACGGGATCCCACCGCCTCGGCACAGCCCGGCACCACGGTCCGCGCCGCCGCACCTCCCACGGGTGGACGCCTCCGGCCGGCTCCCCCGCCCCGGTCGGTCAGCGGCCGACGGACGACACCCCGGACCCGCTCGGCCTCCTGACGGGTCCGGAAAACCGTTCGCCCCCAGGGCCCCACGAGCCGAGACTGGCGGGCTGATCACATCGAACAGGCTGGTCACAATCGGGCAGAAAGAGTGGAGCCTGCACTGACGTACAACCGAGACACCCTGCCCTTCCCCGAGAACCTCGTGCCGCCCGTCCCGTCCGCGGGCATGCGGAGCTGGGATGATCTCGATCCGGCCCGCCACCCGTTCACCTGGGACGCGGACGAGGAAGCCCGTCTTTGCACACTGATCCGGGAATGGGTGCCCCCGTGCTCTCCGGCATGGCGGGCTGGTGGCAGGGCGAGTACTGGTGCGAAAGCCAGGTGGACGCGACCATCCCGGGGGCGCTACGGGACTGGGCCCAGGGATGGAACTGGTGCTACCGGCACGGCGGCCCCATCGGCAGCTGGGTCACCGGGGCAAGCTCCGTGACCACCCCCGACGAGACCGCGGCTCGCGGCGTGGCCGCGCTGCTGGAGGGGCGCGAGTGGCTGGAGCGGATGGCCCAGCACTTCGCGGAGCCGGCGCCGCCCCCCGGAAGCCTCCCCCGAGGACCGCAGCTGGCACCTGGAACGGGCCTGCGTCCGGCTCGCGACCCTCGCGCTGGACTCGGGCGCGAGGGCGGCTGGCACGGTCAGGCCACGCAGATCCTGCGCTGGTTCCTCACCACCACCGGCATGGGCCGGGCCGAGGCCGAGCAGGCGGTGGAAAGCGCGATCGGCGGCCGTTTCGAGAGCTGGGTCACCTCTGAACAGACGCTGGCCGAATCCGTCGGCGAGGACCTCGCAGTCGGCCTCACCGGCCACGCCCACTACCAGGACCACCGCGAGCGGGCGACTCTGGACGATCTCCATGACCGCTACTGACAGCCTTTCGGTCTGGCTGCGCGTGCGCCGCGACACCGACTGGCGACAAGCACCGGTCCTGCGGCGGATTCCGCCTGTGCGCGACGGCTTTCGGGCCTGGTGCGACGGCCCGGTGCGCCGACGCGACCCCGCCCGCGCCGAGCGGCTGCTCGCCGCCCACGCCCTGGCCCGCGCCGATGCCGCCCGCCGCGCCCCACTGGACTTCGCCCTGCTGGCCGCCTGGCAGCACGAGGTCTCGGCGAAGCGGAGGCTCCGTTCCGTACGAGCGACGCCCATGCGAAGGCCGGTCGTGAACGCTACGGCCTGACCTCGCGCACCCAGGCCGAATTCGCCGCCTGCCTGCGCGAGGCGACCGGCCCGGAGGTCCCGTCGGCGGCCCGCGCGGCCCGTGTCTACCTCGACGTGGCGTTCTTCCATCCCTTCACCGACGGCAATGCCCGCGCGGCCCTGCTGACCTGGACCACGTCCTGGCCCGCGAGGACATCGTCCTTCCGGAGGTCGGCCCTCTCCAGACCACCCGCTATGCGGACGACCCGGCCGGTGCCGCAGACCTGGCCGCTCTCGTCGGCGTGCTCAACCGTCGCCGACCGGGCTTCGCGGGGACGGTGGTCGAGCCCGGGACCGGGTCGGCGGGTGGCGGGTTCACGGCCGGGCCGCGGCGCGCAGCTCCTCCAGGCGCATGAGGGTGTCCCGGGCCGGGTCCCGCTCCTCGGCGGCGAGACGGATCTCCACGGCCCGGCCGAGCGCGGAAGCCGCCGCCTCCTCGTCGCCGAGGCGTCCGGCGACATCCGCGCGCAGCACGAGGAGTTGGAGGAGCTGCACGCGCGTCGGCTCCTCGTCCCCGGGGTCCAGCGCGCGGTCGAGGACCCGCGCGGCGCCCGCCAGATCCTCCTTCGAGTCCGCGAGGAGGGAGGCGTGGTGCAGGGCTCGGGCGAAGGTCCCCCCGGGCGCGGGCCGGTGGTGCAGGTTCTCGCTCGTCCGTCGGACCACGCGGACGCAGTTGCCGCCCGGGTCGGTCATGAGGAACTGCCGCACGCCGTAGGACATGTCCTTCAGCGCTCCGATGCGCGGCAGCCCCCGTACCGGAACCCTTCCGTACGCGGCCTTGAGGCCGGCCCGGAACTCCTCGTGCAGCCCGTCGACGTCCTCGGTCGCGACGAGACACGTACTGTACGAGCCGGCCGGGTCGTACTGCTTCATTCCGAAGAAGTGGAGCTCGATGCCGCCGCGTTCGACGACCGCGTAGGGGTTGGGGCTCCACTGCTGGAAGATCACCTCGAACCCGAGGGCGGTGTAGAAATCGAGAACGGGCCGAAGGGTCCGGCACGGCAGGATCGGAATCGTCTTCTCGCTCATGCCTCCACTCTAATCAAATTTGACTAGAAAGTAGGGAGGGGCTGTTGCCCCTGTCCTTTGGAGCCTGGCCCCCCTTTGGTGATCTGGCGTGAGCCGAGGCATCGGTAGCGCGGCTCGGCCGCTCTTCGGTTCGCGATGGCTACTTGGCGGAGAGCCCCGTCAGCCTCGCCGCGTGTCCGGGGAGATGTTCGGTCGCGCGTAGTCGGATCAGGCCGTTCCAGGGCAACTGCTGGTCGGGGAGCTGTCGGCCGTCGCGGTCGACCAGATGAAGTCGCACGGGTGCGGCGGAGGTGTGCTCGGGAATGGCGGTGATCAGGGCGACGAGGTCGGCCGCGTTGCGGCGCACCAGGTCGATGCGCCGGGCGTGGGTGGTGGAGGCGATCAGTGAGGCGATGGCGGTGCTGTCCATCGCGTCGCGGTTGTCGATGACGACGGGGAGGCCGGCAAGGAGGTCGCGTGCTGCGGTGGCGAGAATTCGGTCGCTGAGTGCGAGGTGGCTCAGGGTCCAGTCGACGGCAGAGCGTGCGTCCGTGGCGAGGACGCGGGTGTCGCTGATCGCTTCGGCCGCGGTGAGCAGGCGGCGGTAGGCGGCGTCGAGTCCGGTGGTGTCCATGAATCTCCCGGAAGAAGGGTGGCCGGAGCCAGTCAGTCGGCGGCGGTTTCGCCTGGGGGCGAGGTGCGGTGACGTGCTCGGGCGAGGGCGAACAGCACGACCAGGCACAGCAGGGCGACAGCGCAGGCGAAGTACTGCACGGCGGTAAGAAGTCCGGTCACGATGGCGAGGAAGCCGACGCCGATGACGGGCAGGCCGACGCCGAGGTAGATGATCACGTAGAAGCTGGAGAGCACGTCGGCGTGGCGGCCGGCGGGGGCCGCCTGGTTGATCACGGTGAGACCGCCGAGGAATACCAGGCCCTGGCCGGTGCCGGCTGTCACCGTCGCGGCGAGCAGCAGGATCAGCGAGGAGCAACCGCCGGCAACGGCGAGCAGCACCAGTCCGGTGGCCAGAAGCGGGAGCCCGAGAAGCTCCAGGACCTGGGCCGACCTGCCATAGCAGGCGAGTTGGGCGAGTGCGGAGCACATCAGCATCAGTGCCACGACCGCACCGCCCAGCAGCAGGTTCTTGCTGCCCGAGAGGGCGGCCACGTAGGTGGGGACGAGGGTGAGGAACAACCCGATCACGGCGAATGCGAGGAAGCCGGCCGTCCCGCTGGTGGCGAAGGCTGCCCGCACGGTCGTGGGTATCTCGGGACGGCGGGGGCGCCACCGGGCCATCGACCGTGTCGTCGGCAGCATCGTGACCACTGCCGCCGCAGGCGCCAGCAACGCGATCTCCACCGCGAACGGCAAGACATCGGGTGCCGGGGCGTATTGGGCGAGGAAACCGGCCAGTACGGGGCCAAGTCCCAGGCCACCCACGGAAGCCACGGTGGCCACCAGCGCCGCCTTGCGGCGATTGCCGGTGGGCTCCAGCTCTGTCAGCGCCGCGGTCAGCGGTCCCGAGGCCGCGCCGAGTGCGACGCCCTGCAGGATGCGGGCGGCGAACAGCCACCCCGTACTCGTGGCGAGAGCGAACACCAGCGATCCCAGCGCAGCCACGGCCATGGCCGGCAGTAGCACGCGGCGCCGACCGACCGCGTCCGAGACCGGGCCGGCCACCAGGAGGGACGGGATCAGCGCGGCCACGTACGCAGAGAAGATCAGCGTAACGACCAGCGGCGAGAACCCGAATCTCACCTCGTAGCCCCGGTATAACGGCGTCGGCAGGTTCGTGCCGGTCAGCAGGACCAGCAGGGCGTAAGCCGTGCCCCAGAACGGCCATCGGCCCCTGGGAGCGGGTTGCTCGTCCAGGTCCGCGCCCGGCGAGCCGGAACGCCGGGCCGGGCGGTCGCGGTGTGCGGCGGTGAGGCGGTCGTGCGGCATCCGTTCCTCCAACGCGTCATGTTCGGAATTCCCGAACATAGCAGATGTTCGGGAGTGCCGAACATGCTTGGCTATGCTGGGGACATGGCCAGCCGTACCGCCACCGAACTCGTCCACCCCGACCGTGCCCAACTGCGGTTCACCACCGTGCTGGCCGCTCTTGGCGATCCGGTCCGGTTGGCCATCGTCGCCCGACTCGCCGACGTCGAACCCAACGGCGAACTGGCATGCGCGACGTTCGCACTGCCGGTCAGCAAGTCGACCCAAAGCGGCCACTTCAAGGCCCTCCGAGAAGCCGGCGTGATCCGTCAGCGCGACGAGGGGACCCGGCGGTTCAACCGGCTTCGCCGGGACGATCTCGACGACCGCTTCCCGGGGCTGCTCGACCTGGCCATCCCACAAGGACGTGAGGTGATCGCCGGTTGGCCACCCGAGCCGAACCGGCCCCGAAGCGGATGACGGCCCGTTGCCCAGTGCCGGGCTGGAACACACCCGAGCGGACCTGCCATCACCTCGTGCGGTCACCGGGATCGTGGTGTCGCCAGGCCCCTCCGGCCTCTCCGGCGAGGCGGGCCGTGGTGTCGTCGTTGTAGTGGTGTCGTCGTTACAGCGGTGTCGTTGTTGTAGCAGTGTCGTCGTTGCAGCGGTGTCGTCATTGCAGCCGAGCATTCGGGCGACACGGGTGCGGGGGCCTGGGTTGTCCGGTCCGAGGGCCGGTTCTTCACCGCGGCCTCCTTGCGGATCACCTGCTCAGCGACCCGCCGGGCCTCCGGGCGTACGCCACACCGACCGGCTGCGAACCAGGCCCCGGTAATGCTTGGCGCACGAGCGGTCGGCTGCAACCCTTCACAACAACTCTTTCGAAAGAAATGTTGTAGGTCTACTCTGGCGCGCATGGCTGCTTCCCCTGTCGACTCGTCGGACCGGACGTCGGCGGAGCCGGACGTCGAACTGGACACCGCCGCTCTGCGCGTACTGGCCCACCCCGTGCGGATCAATGTGCTCGCGCTGTTGCGGCAGCGCGGCCCGTCGACCGCGACCAAAGTCGCAGGTGAGCTCGGCATCAATCCCGGGGCCGCGAGCTATCACCTGCGTCGCCTGGCCGCGGGCGGGCTCGTCGTGGAGGAGCCGGGGCGGGGCACCGGGCGTGAGCGGTGGTGGAAGGCCGCCCACCGCCAGTCCCTCCACGATCCGGCGTCCGATGCTCCGGAGTCCGTTGCTCCGGAACGGCGGGAGGCCGGGCGTGCCTACGCGCACGCCGTGGCCCTCGCCTGCGGGGAGCGCCTGCGCGCGGCGGCGCAGGAGGTGCCGCTGTTGCCCGAGGAGTGGTTCGAGGTCAGCACGTTCGGGGACTTCGTGCTGCGGCTGGCCCCGAAGGACGTCGCCCGGATGCGCGACGAGGTCTTCGCGGTGATCTCCCGGTACCGACAGGTGGAGGACCGGGACGCCGAGGGGCTCGTACCGGTGGCGGTGCAGGTGCAGGCGTTCCCGGTGCCGGGTACGGTCCCGCCGCGGTCCGCCGGTTCATGAGCGGGCCCGTCCCGGCCGTGGCCCGGCCCGCTTACCGGGACGGCAACGTGCTGCGCTGGCTCGCCGCGTACACCGCGTCGGTCACCGGGGACGTGGTCTATTTCCTGGCGCTGTCCTGGACCGCCACCCGCACGGCCGGGCCGTCGCAGGCAGGGCTGGTGGTCGCGGCCGGGGCCCTCCCCCGGGCGGTGTTCATGCTCGTCGGGGGCGTGGTGGCCGACCGGTTCGGCCCCCGGCGGGTCGCCGTGGTCAGTGATGCCACCCGCTGTCTGGTCATCCTGGTGTCGGCCGCCGTGCTGGTGTCGGCGGCGCCGGGGCTGTGGCTGCTGGTGCCGCTCGCCCTGGTCTTCGGCGTCGTGGACGCGGTGTTCATGCCCGCCGTGGGCGCGTTCCCGCCCCGCATCACGAGACGGGACCAACTCGCCCGCCTCCAGGGGATGCGGGGGCTGTCGATCCGGCTGAGCAACTCCCTCGGCCCCGCCGTGGGCGGCACCGTGCTGGCTGCCGGGGGAGCCGGTGGCGCCTTTGCCGCCGCGGGGGCCCTCTTCGCCGTGTCGCTCGTCCTTCTCCTCACCGTTCGCATCGGCCCCGCCCCGGCTCCGGCCACCCCCGACCGCCGTACCACCCGGCAGGAGTTGAGCGCCGGTCTGCGCTACGTGCGCCGCCACCGGTTGCTCGCCCCGCTGGCGGGGGTGATCGGGCTGAGCGAGATGTGCTTCAGCGGCCCGGTCGCCCTGGGCCTGGTGCTGCTGGCGGACGAACGGGGCTGGGGCGCATCCGGCACGGGGTGGCTGGCGAGCGCCTTCAGCGTCGGGGCGGGAGCCGCGGCCCTGTGGTTCACCGTTGTCCCGCGCGTCGCCCACGTCGGCCGGGGCCTCGTCGTCGCACTGCTGGTCACCGCCGCGGCCACGGTTGCTCTGGGACGGGCACCGACCCTGTGGTCCGCCATCGCCCTCATCGTTCTGATCGGCCTGGCGGGCGGCACCACGGTGACACTCACCGGCGCCCTGGTCCAGGCGGAGACGGATCCCCGCTACCTGGGCCGGGTCACCTCCCTCACCACACTGTGCACCCTGGGCCTGGCGCCCGCCCTCTTCCCCGTCGCGGGCCTCACCGCCCAACTGTGGGGCGCTGCCGCCTTCTTCGCCGGATGCGGAGTGATCAGCCTGCTGGCGGCCGTACTGGCCGCTGCGGCCCCGGCCCTGCGGCGCGCCGAACTCCGGGGCACGGGCGCGTGAAACCGGGCGCCGCCGCTCTGTGACAACCGCGGCCGGTGGCGTACGTCACGTCGACGTGCTGTCACACGGGCCGGGGCGTCGGCGTCTTGTGTTCGTCCTGTGCTGCCGCACCGGACGAACACGAGTGAGGACGACGTCATGAAACCCCGTTTCAACCTGTTCGACAGCCCGACCGCCGCGAAGATCGCCAAGCGGTTCTACAACGCCTCCCTGCCCCTGGAGCAGTCGACGCTCCCCAAGTCCCTGCAGCACCTGGTGGAGTTGCGGGTCAGCCAGATGAACGGCTGCGGTTTCTGCCTGGACGCCCACACCAAGGAGGCCACGGCCGCCGGTGAAACCGCGCTCCGGCTCAACCTGGTCGCCGCCTGGCGCCACACCACCGTGTTCACCGAGGCCGAGCGGGCCGCGCTGGCGCTCGCCGAGGAGGGCACCCGGCTCGGCGACCGCGGCGTGTCCGACGAGACCTGGGCCGAGGTGCGCAAGCACTACGACGACGACCAGATGGGGGCGCTGGTCTGCCTGATCGCCCTGATCAACGCTGCCACCCGGATGAACGTGATCGTGAACAACCTGGGAGGTTCGTACGAGCCCGGCATGTTCGCCGACATGTCGAGCTGACCGGCGACGGAGTACGGAACACGGAGTACGGACCGGTCCGATCCGGAGACGGCCGGAGCGGTGCGGCGGCCGGGTCCGTACACGCGAGAGCCCCCCACCGGTGCACGGTGCGGGGGTCTCGGCCCGGATGGTGCCGCGGTCGCTACGGGGCCGTGGAATCCGGGGAGTCGAGGGTGATGGCTCCTGCGGGGCAGAGGCCGACGGCCATCCGGGCGGCGGCCCGGTGCCCGGGGTCCGGGACGGAGTGCAGGAGCACCACCAGGCCCTCCTCCTCGTCCTGGTCGAAGACCGCGGGGGCCGTCAGGGCGCACATGCCGGCGCCGACGCAACGGTCACGGTCGACATCGATACGCAGCGGTTCCTGTGGATCGCTCATGGGGCTCTACTCCTCGTCCCAGGTGACGGGCAGGCTGATCACTCCGTAGATGTTGGCACGGTCGCGCAGTGGCACCTCCTGCGGCGGCACCGCGAGGCGCAGACCGGGGAAGCGGGCGAAGAGCGCCGGGAACGCGACGGTCATCTCGACGCGGGCGAGCTGCTGGCCCAAGCACTGGTGGATGCCATGGCCGAAGGCCAGATGTCCGGTGGCCCTGCGGCGGATGTCGAGCCGGTCGGGGTCGGGGAACCGGTGCGGGTCGCGGTTGGCGGCCTGCACGGAAACGGTCACCGACTCCCCCGCCCTGATCAGCCGGCCCTCCACCTCGACGTCCTCCAGCGCCGAACGCACCAGCGGGTCGGCCACGCTGAGGTGGCGCAGCAGCTCCTCCGCTGCCTGCCCGGCGAGCGCGGGGTCGGCGCGCAGGGCCGCCAGTTGGCCGGGGTTGCTCAGCAGGGCGAAGGTGCCGAGGCCGAGCATGTTCGCGGTGGTGTCGAGCCCGGCGGCGAGCAACAGTCCGCCGATTCCGGCCAGTTCCTCGTCGGTGAGGTCGGAGTCGGTCAGATCGCTGAGCAGGTCGTCGGTGGGCTCGGCGCGCTTGGCGAGGACCAGTTCGTTCAGGTACTGGATCAGCTCCGTGTAGGCCCCGCCCTTCGCCTCCGCGTCGGCCGCCTGGTCGAAGATCGTCGCCACCTGGCTCCGGAAGCGCTCCCGGTCTGCGTACGGCACGCCGAGCAGCTCGCAGATCATGAGCGCGGGCACGGGCTGCGCGAACGCCTCCACCAGGTCGACCGCGGGTCCGGCCTGTTCCATGGCGTCCAGGCACTCGGTGGTGAACCGTTCGACGTGCCGGGTGAGTTGACGCATGCGGCGGACGGTGAACCTGCCGGTGAGCAGGCGCCGGTAGCGGGTGTGCTCGGGGGCGTCGAGGCCGAGGATGTCGCCGACCGGTGCCGGTGGTAACGCCGTCGGCGCTCCCTCCATCGGTATCGGCATGTGCATGAGTTCGTAGCGTGAGCTGAAGCGCGGGTCGGCGAGGACCGCGCGGGCCGCGGCGTGACCGGTGACCAGCCAACCCAGGTGTCCGTCGGCGTAGCGCATGCGGCGCACCGGCTCGTTGTTCGGCACGGTGAGTTCGGCGGGCGGGTCGAAGGGGCAGCCGGTGCGTCGGTCGGTGGGCAGGGTGGGCGGTTCTTCGGCGGTGGCAGCGGCGGCAGGGGCGACGTCGGGGGCGGGGGTTCCGGTGGCTGCCGGGTCGTGCGGCATGGGTCCTCCTGTGATCGTCGGACTGTGCGGGAAGCGGGGGCCTGGGTCGGCGGATTGGTTTGAGAGGGGCGGAAGTTACCGCTTGTCTCCGGTCTTGAAGGTGTGGCGTGCCCACAGGTAGCCGACCAGGGAGAGCCCCACGCACCAGGCGAGGCCGATGGCCGCGCTGGAGCCGATTCCGGTGCCGAGCCACAGGCCGCGCAGGGTCTCGATGACCGGGGTGAAGGGCTGGTACTCGGCGAACCAGCGCAGACCGGTGGGCATGGACTCCGGCGGCACGATGGCGCTGCCGACGAACGGCAGGAACGTCAGCGGCATCGGGATGTTGCTGGCGGTCTCGGCGTTCTTGGCGACCAGGCCGATGCCGGCGGAGAGCCAGGTGAGGGCCAGGGTGAGCAGGGTGAGCAGGCCGATGGCGGCGATCCACTCGACGACGGTGGCGTTGGGGCGGAAGCCCATCAGGAGGGCGGCGCCGATGACGAGCGCGACGCTGGTCATCGTCTGGATCACACCGGCGACGACATGGCCGGTCAGGAACGAGGCCCGGGAGATCGGCATCGTGCGGAAGCGGTTGACGATGCCTTCGGTCTTGTCGATGCAGACGCTGATCGCGGTGGTCAGGGCGCCGGAGGTGGCGGCCATCAGGATGATGCCGGGTGCGACGTAGTCGATGTAGTCGCCGCTGCCGGTGGGCAGGTCGCTGATGCCGGTGCCCAGGGCACTGCCGAAGACGTAGTTGAACAGCAGCAGCATCATGATGGGCATGATGACGACGGTGAGTGTCAGGGACGGGTAGCGCAGGGCCTTCTTGAGGTTGCGCCGCAGCATCGTCCTGGAATCCCGGGCGGCGTAGGACATGGTGGCCATCAGACGTTCTCCTCGGGCGATGCGACGGTGGTGGCGGGGCGGGGCCGGCCGGTGAGGGTCAGGAAGACGTCGTCGAGGTCGGGGGTGTGCACGGTGAGCGACTCGGCCCGGACGGCGGTGGATTCCAGGGTGTCGAGGACGGCCCGCAGGTTGGGGATGGAGCCGTCGCTGGGGATCTGGAGGGTGAGCGACTCCTCGTCGCGCGTGGCGATGCCGAAGATGCCCGCGGCGGCGTCCAGGCTCTGGGCGTCGGCGAACCGCACCCGGATGTGGCCGCCGGGGATGCGCTGCTTCAGCTCGTCGGCGGTGCCCTCGGCGATCAGCCTGCCGTGGTCCAACACGGCTATCCGGTCGGCGAGTTGGTCGGCCTCTTCGAGGTACTGGGTGGTCAGGAAGATGGTGACGCCGTCGTCGGTGACGAGGCCGCGGATGATCTCCCACATGGTGCGCCGGCTGCGCGGGTCGAGTCCGGTGGTGGGCTCGTCGAGGAAGATGACCCGCGGATCGCCGACCAGGGTCATCGCCAGGTCCAGCTTGCGCCGCATGCCGCCGGAGAAGGTGACGGCGGTCTTGCCGGCCACCTCGGACAGATCGAAGCGGCGCAGCAGGTTCTCGGCCCGCCGCCGGCCCTCACGCCGGTCGAGGTGGTGCAGATCCGCCATGAGGAGCAGGTTCTCCTCGGCGGTCAGCAGATTGTCGACGGCCGAGAACTGGCCGGTGACGCCGATCACGGAGCGCACCGCGTCGGCGTCCCGGGTCAGGTGGTGGCCCGCGACCCGGGCCTCGCCCGCGTCGGCGCCGATGAGCGTGGAGAGGATCTCCACCGTGGTGGTCTTTCCGGCGCCGTTGGGCCCGAGCAGGGCGAAGACGGTGCCTTCGGCGATGTTCAGGTCGATGCCGTCGAGCACGAGCTTGTCGCCGTAGGACTTGCGCAGTCCGGTGGCGGTGATCGCCGGTGCCGTCGCGTGCGCGGCGGTCGGCGCGGATGCCTGGGTGACGGTCATGCCGCTTTCCTTTCGAGGGCGGTGAGTGGGAGTGTGCGGGGTCAGGCGCGGCGGACGACGATGTCGCCGGTCGAGGTCCGGCCGTACACCTCGGCGGTCTCGTCGGAGTCGGCGGGACCGGCGGAGGAGTCGAGCAGGTTGCGTACCGCGCCGTACTTGGTGTTCAGGTCGAGCCAGGCGGCGGTGCCCTCGTGGATGCCCACTTCGAGGTTGCCGACGGAGGTGCGCAGGTCGGCCCGGCCGCGGACGAGGTCGCCGACGCGGATGCCGCCGTTGGAGCACATCGCCTCGACCCCAGCGTGGATGGTGCCGATCTCGATCCGGCCGTTGGCGGACTTGGCTCCGACGGTGCCGTGCGCGACTCCGATGGAGATGTCGCCGTTGGCCGAGTTGGTCTTCAGACCGCCGGTGACCTCGCCGATCTCGGTCGTGCCGTTGCTGTTCTTGACGGTCGCCGTGCCCGCGACCGTGCCGATCTCGATCCGGCCCCCGCCGACGACTTCGACGTCCCCGGTCGAGTGGGCCAGGCGGATGTCGCCGTGGTCGGTCCGGAGATCGGCCCCGGCCGCCTCGTCGACCTGGAGGTCGCCGAGCGAGGACTTGAGCACGACTTCCCCGAAGCTGCCCTCGCAGAAGAGGCTGCCCATGCCCGAGGTGCCCCGGACGTCCGAGCCCGCGGGCAGTTCGATGCTGACCTCGATGAAGCCCGGCTTGCCGAACAGGGTGCGCTTCTTGGGTGTCCTGATGGTGAGCCGGCCGCCCGAGCAGGTGACCTGGGTCTGCTGCGCGGCGCGTACGTCGTTGCTGTCGGATGCGCTGCGCGGCAGCACCTCCACGACCGTGTCGGTGCGCTTGCCCGCGGTGATGCGGGCGGTACCGGCCTCCAGCTCAAGGGTGGCGGAGATCGGTTCGGGGGTCTCGAAAGCAGGCATGGCTGTTCCGTCCTCTTGACTCGTGTGGTTGATCCCGCTGGTGAGGCGGGTGATGAGTGACGTCGGCGGATCGGCGATCCGCCGGTGAAAGTGAGGTGTACGGGGTCGGTGGCCCCCGGGTGCGCGGCGGGAGTCCCGTCCGCCTCGCGGGCGGACGGCGCCGCTTCCGCGCTGCCCGGCTACGCGCCCCAGGGCGTGTTCGAAAGTCCCGGCCGGGAACGCCCTAGCGGACCCAGCCGGTGAAGCCCCGGCCGCCCGATTCCTTGCCCCGGCCCGGCGTGCTCGCGCGCTCCCTGCCGTCGAGGGCGGTGGACACGGCCCGCACCAGCCAGGCGTTGACCGACAGTCCCTCCGCCACCGCGGCGCTCTCGGCACGGGCCTTGAGGTGGGCGGGGAGACGGAAGTTGATCCGCGCCATGGTGCCGTCGTCGGCATCCGCGGGCGGCGGGGGCGGCGTGGGAGCTGCGGGAGCCCCGACCGGCTCCCCCTCCTCCCGGAACGGTTCGGGCGCGGGCGGCGCCGTCACCACGAACTCCGGGTCGAGCCCGCGCAGTCGCACATCGACCGAGCCCGGCGCCAGCTCCCGCGTGACCTCGCCCATGGCGGCGGACAGCGCGTTGAGAAGGGTCAGGCGGGCGGCGGATTCCAGTGGGGCGGTGAGCCGCTCGGCGAGGGCGCGGGCGTCGTCGCCACCGGCTTCCGCGGCGACGGCCAGTTCTTGCCGAAGGTTGTCGACGTAGGGCGTGAGGTCCATGACGCCATGATGGCACATCGATGGCGCCATGGCGAGCCACATTGACCCCTCTTTGGCGCACAGGGTCCTGACCTGCAATTTCTTCTTCAAATTGCCATGTCGCAGCACCGTTTCGAGGACAAAGAAACCCGCGAAGACGCCACGAAGGCGCCACGCTGGCACCACATGGGCAACAGATGTGACACCACCGCACCTCGGTACGGCGCCATCCTCGACGCCGCCCCGCACCCTGCCCACCCCCGTTCACCCCTGTTCGACCTCGTTCGAGGTCGTGGCACGATGTCCGGCATGACGACGAACCGAAAGGTCCATGCCGCGTAGGCGCCCAGGAAGCGTCCGGGCCTGCATCCCCCACTCCCGGACACCGGAAGCGGGGCCGACCGTCGACGGCCTGTCCCCGCACGCGCTGTCCGAGATCTTCCGTCTCGAACACACCCGCAACCATCTGCGGCCGGGAGGCGTGAGCATGGCGGTGCGCCTGTGGAAGGACTACGTCCACCGCCCCGAGCGCCAACTGTGGGACGACTACGAGCAGGGCAACGCGCACTGGTACTGCTGCGGCGACCCCTTCGAAGCCCGAACTCTCCTCGACACCGTGATGCAGGCCGTGTCACCGCGAACCGCTCGCGAACTCCGACGGGTCGTCAGCCGGTCCGACGCCGTCTGGGACCGGTGGTGAGCCGGGCGTGAGTAGTTGCGGTACAGAAAGTGCCGCCGAGATTGATCGTGGTCGGCCGGCACACGGGGTGCGGCTGCCGCTGGGGTTCGTGGAAAGGGCGCCGGGCGGCTGTTGGCGCTGACCACGGTCCGGTCGTGCCGGTGGAATCGACGGGCACCGCGATGGTCCGCGCGATGGGTCGCGCCTCGCGAGGGCCTGGCACCCGACTTGTCGTGACGCCTTCGCGGCAGGCGTCACGACAAGTCGGGTGCACTCTCCTGGGCGGGGCCTTGGATGCCGGGTGATCCGGACCGCCGGCCGGGGCAGCGGCGCGCAGCGCCGCTGCCCCGGCGGTTGCTGGTCATGGATGCCGTGATGGCGGTCATGGCGAGGAGGAGGCCGGCGGCGGCGTAGAGCGGGGTACGGATGTCGTGGGCGGTGGCCGGCCAGCCGCCGAGAAAGGCCCCGATGGGGACGGCGCACATGGCGAGCATGCGGGAAGTGGAGGCGTCCCGGCCCATGAGGTGGGCCGGGACGATCGCCTGCCGGAGGGAGGGGCCGAGCACCATCCTGGCGCCCATGCCCGCTCCGCAGACGGCGAGCGCCAGCCCGGCCACGTAAGGGTTCGGGGCTGCGGCAAGGCCCAGGATGGCAAGGCCTTCGACTGCGGCCGTGCAGGTCAGTGCGGTGCCGGTGCCGAGTCGTCGGCCGAGGAAGGAGGCGATGCCTGCTCCGAGCAGACCGCCGGTGGCCTCCGCCGTGAGGAGCAGACCGAGGCCGTAGGTGCCGATGCCGAGGCGGTCGTGCGCGAAGAGGGCGAGTACGGTCTCCACGGCGAGGAAGGCGATGTTCCCGACCGCCGGACGCAGTGCGAGCCCGAGCAGCAACCGGTCCCGGAAGACTTACGAGGCCCCGGCCCGCGCCTGCCGCAGCAGCGACTCACGGATCTCCGGTACGGGCCGGGGTGCAGCGGGAAGCGACCGTACGAGCAGTGCGGAGAGCATGAACGACACCGCGTCGGCGAGCAGCGGAAACGCCCGCCCGAGCGCGAGCAGGGCACTCCCCGCGAAGCCGGACGCGGCGGTCCGGGCGCCGCGCAGGCGGGAGTTGGCTCGTTCCAGGAGGGCGGGGTCGCGGCCGAGCAGGTCCGGCAGATGGGCCCCACGCCTCGGGTGTCGTTGCTGACGCTGCCGAGCACGCGCCCGCAGTCCGATCGGCCTTCTCCGGAGCGGCGGAGGCCCATGACGGGCCGACGTGGACGTTTCTCAGGCCCCGGGAACCGTTCGGGGCTGGACCGCGAAGGAGATCGCTTCCATGAGGCGGCCGTGCTTGGTCTTCTGGACGGCGGCGATGCGCCAGGCACTGTCGGCGTCGGTTTCGGTGTCGCGGACGAGGGTGTAGGTGGCGCGCTTGCCCAGGCGCTTGGGGGACTTCTTCGCGACCTCGCCCCGGGTGACGACGACGGCGACGTCCGGGGTGAGGAAGCGGGTCTCGATGACTTCCAGATGGAGGCGGGTGCCCTTCAGGAAGCTGTCGAAGAGCGCTTGGTGGGCGCGGCCGATCTCGTCGGCGCCTCGGTAGACGGTGCCGGCGAAGGTGACGTCGGTGGCATCGGGAGTGAAGCAGGCGCCGTAGGCGGCGCCGTCGCCGTCGTTCCAGGCGTCCTGGCTGCGGCGCAGGACGGCGGTGATGCCGGCGGAGGCGGAGGCATGAGTGGTGGTCATGGCGGTGCCCTTCCCCTAAACTCTTCTCCAGAGAGCTTTCTTTGTCAAAGAAGTCTCTTCCTTCAAGAAGAGACTAGGAAGTGGGTGACGGGATGTCAACGCCTGCGGAGGCCACCCGCGTCTATCGGCGGTATCTGAGCGCGGTGATGCTGCACGGTCATGCCGGTGCCAAGGCGTGCGGACTCGGCGCGACGGATCTGTACGCGCTCAACACCCTCGAACTGGCCGGTCCCATGACCCCCGGTGAGCTCGGCACCCGCACCGGGCTGACCACCGGGCCCACCACCCGGCTGATCGACCGCCTCGAACAGGGCGGCTACGTCCGCCGCGCCGCCGATCCCACGGACCGCCGCAAAGTGATCGTCGAGCCCATCGGCAGGCCGGCCGGGCTCGACGAGGTCATGGCACCCGCCCGCGAGCAGATCGCCGAGATCCTCCGCGACTACACCCCCGAGCAGCTGAAGGTCCTCTTCGACTACTTCAACCGTGCGGCCGACGCCTACCAGCACACAGCCGAACAGCTGCGCACCACCCACCACTGAGCCCTTCCGGAGCGCGGCCCGATGCCGCCGAGCGGGGTCAGGCGGTCAAGCGTCAGGGGCAGGCGGTCGGGGCGTGGTGGTCCAGCAGCCGGGTGAGCAACCCCACGAACCGGTCACGCTCGGCCGGGCTCAGCGGCGCGAGCAGCTCGTCGTGGAGGTCGTCCAGGACCTTGTCGAGGCGGTGCAGGTGACGGCGGCCCGGGGCGGAGATCGTGATGAGGTTGCGGCGCTGGTCGGCGGGGTCCGGCACCCGCTCGACGAGGTGACGCCCGGTCAGTTCGTTGAGTACACCGACCATGTCACTGCGGTGGATGCCGGTGCGCCGGCTCAGCGCCGCCTGGCTGCCGGGGCCGTGATCCTGCAGTGCGGCGAGCACGGCGTAGTGCCACTTACGGGCGTCGACCCGGGCCGAACCTTCGTTGATCAGCCGGTCCGACCGCGTGGACAGTTGCGACAGCAGTCGGCTCGCCTGCCGACGCAGCCTGTCGGGCGTCCCGGGCGCACCGTCGTCGGGTATGCCCGCGGCTTCGGCTCTGGTCATGGCGCCCGTCCTGTTCATTGCGTCGGTCCCACCAACGCTATACGTTCACTCGCGCCGACAGCGTTGGTGGGACCGACGCCGGTCGAGCGAACTCCAGGAAGGAAGATCCGCCATTCCCACCGCAGCCCTGCAGATTCCCACCCCTGACGGCCTGGCCGACGCCTTCGCCGCCTTCCCCGAGGACGGCGGGCGGCACCCGGGTGTCCTGCTGTACTCGGACGCCTTCGGCGTGCGGCCCGAGTTGGAGGAGAAGGCCCGAGAACTGGCCGGACACGGCTACTACGTGCTGCTCCCCAACCTCTACTACCGCCACGGCCCGGCACCGGTGATCGAACTTCCCGAGCACATCGGGGAGGAGGTCCGGCCCGGCCTCATCGGCCGGCTGATGCCCCTCATCGAGGCACACACCACCGAACGCGTCCTGCGGGACGCCGACGCCTATCTCCGGTTCCTCACCACCCGGCCCGAGGTCGGGGCCGGCCCGGTCGCAGCGATCGGCTACTGCATGGGCGCCGCCCTGGCCATGCGCACCGCAGCGGCCCACCCCGACCAGGTGGCCGCCGTCGCCGGATTCCACCCCGGCCTCCTGGTCACCGACGCGCCCGACAGCCCGCACCGCCTCCTGGCCGGGGTCACCGCCCGGGTGCACCTCGGCCTCTCGGGTAACGACTTGTCCCCCGAGGCCGTCGGCGAGCTCGACCGGGCCCTGGACGCCGCAGGCGTCGACTACACCTGCGAGACCTACCCCGACACCGTCCACGGCTTCACCATGTCCGACACCGACGCCTTCAACCCCGCCGCGCTGCAACGCCATTGGGACCGTCTGCTGCCGCTCCTCGACCACACCCTGACCGGCTGCTGAGGCTCCGGTCCGGGAGACCGGCCGACGGGACCCGACATAACCGGCAGGTGAAACCCGCGGCGGCGTGCGCCCCGCACGCCGCCCGTGGACCGGAACCGCCGCCAAAGGCCGCTACAGCGGGAGGGTTATGCCCATCTCCCGCATCGCCGGGGACGGCGGGCCGCCCTCGGAACGGGCGGTCTTGCGGCCCTTGCGGCCCGGTTCCAGCGTGCGCGGGTCCACCGCCTCCGCGGGGGCCCCGATGGCGTACAGGCCCTCGGGTTCGCTGTCGCGGTCGTGCGGAAGCAGCCAGAAGACCCGGCGACGGAACGTACCGGACGAGCGCGACGCCTTCGCCTTCGGGCCCAGCAGGGTGTACCCGACCATCCGACCGTCGCGGTGGTAGGCGGGCTTGCCCCGGCGGGTCGGCAGCCGGTCGAGGCTCTGTCGTACGTAGTCGAGGTCGGCGATGTCCTCCAGCCAGACGAGGTCGACTTCATGATTGATCTCGTCCTCTGCGATGAGGGCGCTCATGCTGTCTCCTGATCAGCGAGCAGTCCAATGCCCGGGTAGTACTTCCGCTGGTTGGACAGGATCATTTCCTTGGGCGACGCCAGTCCAACCGTCTCGCGAACCCTGGCCGCAAAGGCTCGGGACGAGACGGCCGGGGCACCTTCATTGTGACACCAGGACTTGTACGCCGCGTAGAGCGCGGCTTGTTCCGCCCTCAGCTCGGGGTCGACCCGGCAGGATTCGCCGATGAAGCGCCCGGTGTGGTCCTCCGTCTCGGCGTAGGCGGTCGTGGCGATGCAGACCCGTTCGGGGCCGGTGAGGACCTTCTCGCCGGCAAGATAGCGACGGGCGCCCTCGATGAGCCAGTTGAGGATTCCCGGCCCCTCCTCGGTGACCAGGATGTCCGCCAGGTTGTCGATCTTGCGGTCGTCGGAGACGACGCGTTCGAACGGGATGAGCCGCATGCGGCGCCAGAACGCGAAGCCGCCGGTGCCGACCTCGGGGCGGTGGTTGCCCAGCAGCCACAGCTTGTGGGTCGGCTCGAAGCTGAAGAAGTCCTGCCGCATGCGGCGCGCCTTGATGCGGTCGCCGCCGGTGAGGAGTTTGACCCTGGCCTCGTCGAACTTGTCGCCGGGCTTGACCTCGCTGCACACGATGACCCTGCGGCCGTGCAGTTCGGCCAGGTCGGTGGGGTGTCCCTCGTAGGGGCGGGACATCAGGAAGCCGGGCGGGGCGGCGTCCGCGTAGTCGCCGAGCAGCTTCATCAGGACGTCCAGCAGTACCGACTTGCCGTTCTTCCCGGAGCCGAACAGAAAGGGCATGACCTGCCCTCCGACATCCCCCGTGATGGAGTAGCCGAGCAGCAGGTGCAGGAAGTCGACCATCTCCGCGCCGTCGGCGTCCGCGCCGAACGTGTCGGTGAGGAACCGGTGCCAGCGCGGCGTGGCCACGGGCTGGGGGGCCGCGCTGGTGGAGCGGGAGTGGAAGTCCTTGTTCGGGTCGGGCTTCCTGATCAGCCCGGTGTGCAGGTCGACGATCCCCGAGGGCGTGCACAGTGCGTACGGATCGGCGTCCAGCCGCGCCGCGTTGAGCACCATGCCGGGGGCGGACTTGGCCTGGGTGAGCATAGCGTTCATGCCGCTGGTGCTCAGCGCGCGGCTGCGGTGCCGCTGGAGCGCCGCGGTGGTGAACACGCCGCGCGGGTCCGCCGAGGCGATGCTCTCGGCCAGGTCACCGGCGGCCCAGATCACCGTGTCGTCCTCGTCGATCTGCCACCGGGTGCTGTCCCAGCGGTACCAGCCGAGGCCCGGGACGTGCCGGTAGTCGTTGGCGTACAGCTTGACGAACAGTTTGGCGTTGCCCCGGTCGGTGAGGGTGTCGGGCAGCAGGCCCGCCGCGGTGGCCTCGCCGTCCGGTGACTGGCTCGCGCCGGGGTCGCCGCCCTGTGCGGGCAGGGGGGTGGGAACCTGCGCGAGGATCTGTGCCGCGACCGCCTGCGGGTCGAAGAGTGCGTTGTCGTCCCGGGAGATCACGCGCGGCCTCCCGGGGACAGCGGACGCAGCAGGCCCGCGTTCAGGCCGCTGCGGATGATGGCTCCGTAGCGTCGTTCCTGACCGGGTCGGGCCTGTTCGGCGGCGTCCCGCAGCGCCTGCTCCGCCGCGTCCGCCGAGAGGTGGCCGCTCGCGACCAGTCCCCCGACGGTGTACGCGGCCCGGTTCAGCTTCGCGGAGAAGGCCGCCCCCTCGGGGACGCTCGCACAGGCCGCGACCTCCCCGAGGACCTTCGCCAGGGCCCTGCCTGCCGCGTCCCGGCCGCCGCCGGCCGCCAGCACCGCCTGCCGGGCCCTGGGCGGCACGGGACGCGGAGCGGGAATGTGGGCGGGCGGGAGGTGCCCGGTACGGGCGAGCTCGCGGGCCAGCCAGTCGGGCAGGGCCGCCGGTTCGCGGGCCGGGCCGATGGCCGTGTAGGTACCCGCGGCGGTGGTGGTGCCGGGCGCGACGATGTACCCGCCGTTGGCCCGGACATCGACCTGCCAGGCCAGGGCGCGGGTGCTGCTCGAACCCGCGGAGCACTGCCAGCGGTGGCTGCCATGGGCGCGGTACCACACGTGAAGCCCTCCGGACGGCGTGCGTACGCGCAAGGTCGTTTCGTCGTCCGCGGGGCTGACGGCGCCCCGCAGGGCGGCCAGCACGCCCAGGGTGTGGAATCCGTTGGCCAGACCGCCCAGGTCCACGCTGCGGGGAATCGGGATGCCCGGCAGCAGCCGGTCCCGGTCCGGCGGTTGTTGCGGGTGCGCGTCGATGTCGATGACCACCAGATGGGCGGGGCCGCAGGCGACGCCGACCCCGAGGCCGGGGTGGTTGAACCACCACTGCTCGATGCGGGCGAAGTCCAGGGTGGCGGCGTGGAAGCCGTGGCACCAGCGGCCGGCCTGGAGGCAGGCGCACCCCTTGTGGGTGTGGCCGGGCTGCCGACACCTCTCGCAGTTGGCCGTCGGGGTCTTGCGTCCCGGCGCCAGCGGATGGACCGGCCATCCCCGGCTGGCGCACCACCTGGCAAGATCCACACTGCGCGGAGCGGCTACCGGCGTGGGACCGGGCTGCTCCGGGTCGCTGTGTGAAACGTCCAGCTCATGCGCCATGCGCACCCCCCATCAGCGACCAAAGCGACTCAACGACGAACATAGATTATCGAAGCCCGGGTTACCGAGGGGGTCTCTGGGCGAGAAACCGCTTCATCGTGTCGGCGAGAGGTTCCGCCGGCCCTCGAAGCGGCCGTCAGCGACTGAAGCATCGGTACCCCAGCGACCCGGAGCGTTTCGGTCGCTCTCTCAGTAGCTCGGAAAAGATGCAGGTCAGGGGCTTGTGAAACCCAAAACAGCGACTGAAGCGACTCAAGGCGTCTATATATGACGCACACGCGCACACGCGAATGTCCTCATATACCCGACACTTCAGTCGCTCCAGTCGCTATGCAGCTTGAAAACCTGCCCTGACCTGGGGTTTTACAAAAACCGTAGAAGCGACCGAGAAGTTCTTCGGTCGCTTTCTTTCAGTCGCTGCCCCGGAGAACCCCAGCGACCCAGCGACTGAGCCCCCGCCCGCGTACCGGCCTCCAGCGACTGAAGCGACCCCTCCCCCGAAGCCAGGCTTTCGCCGCCCGACCGGTTTCCGGAATTCCGGTTTCAGAGTCGCTTCAGTCGCTTCGGTCGCTTCAGTCGCTCCGGTGGGCGTCGAGCAGCCGCCATGCGGTGAGGGCGAGAGGGCCGGGGTCGGGTCCATGGGTTCGGTGAGTTCGATACCCAGATGCCCAGGGTCTTGGCGATCTGTTCGAGCCGACAGGCCACGCTGCTGTGGTGCAGGCGGAGGAGATCCGGCTCGCCGAGCGGGAAATCGTTGAGGCCCTGACCGGGAACTCCCGCACTGTGCTCATCAAGCACATCGACTTCAGCCTGCTGCGCGGCGACGGCCTGCCCGCCCCGGACGGCTTCGGCCAGGCGGGCATGATCGGACGAAGCCGGGCGGAACGACAGCAGCGGCCCTGCGACCGGGTGCTGTCGTGCCACCGGCACGGTCCCCCGTGTTCTTCAGGCGGATTCGAGGACCGGGCGGATCTCGACGGTCTCCGGGGTGGGGAGGCTCTTGGCCAGTTCGAGGGCTTCCGCGCGGTCGGCCACCTCGATGATGAACCAGCCTCCGAGGGTCTCCTCGCCGGCGTGCGCGGGCCCGTCGGTCACCGTCGACGTCCCGTCGGCCGCAGTGCGCACCGTCGCGGGCGCGATGCGCTCGGTCTCCAGGGCTTCGCCGCCGACCAGTTTCCCGGCCGTGGCGAGGCCGCCGATCCAACCCTCGTACTCCTTGCGGTACGCGGCCCGGTCGGCCTGGATCCGGCGGCGCGACTCATCCGTCTCGAAGATCACGAGTGCGTATTTCATGGAGGTCCCTCTCCGGCCGCCGTACGGGCGACTGCTGCTGATGGTGTGGGAGGGGGTGGTCTGGTCAGATGGTGCTGTCCGCTGGGGCGATGCGGGCGAGTGCGCCGATCTCCAGCGCGGTCCACAGGGTGCCGTCGGGGCCCGCCGCGATGCCGAACGGTCCACAGCCGGGCGTGGGCACGCCGAATTCGTCGATCACGCCGTCGGTGGTGATCCGCCCGATGCGGTCCGCCCGGTACTCGGTGAACCACAGCGCGCCGTCGGGACCGGCTGTGATGACGGTCGGCCCGCAGTCGGGGTCGAGCCGGTGGCTCGTCGGCTCCTCCCCGGGGACGAGGCGGCCGATCCGGCCACTGTGGACGAGGGTGAACCACAGGGCGCCGTCCGGTCCCGTGGTGAGGGCGTAGGGTCCGGCCGCGTGGTCGGCCACCGTGTGCTCTTCGATGGATATCTGGGTCACGTGGTTCAAAGGGACTTCCCCTGTCCGTGCTCGGTGGCGATGCGTTCGATGCCGGCGGGTGTCCCGGCCATGATGGTGCGGGCGTGTTCGGTGGCCAGGTCGGGGGGCCAGTCCCACCATGCGGCACGCTGCAGCCTCTCGATGTCGGTGGCGACGGCCAGCACTGCCCCACCGACACTGGTGATGGCCTCCACCATATCGGCGCAATCCGCCTCGTCCAGATCGATCACGCCGACCGCCAAGCCGTCGCCCGCCAGGCGCCTGGGCACGGCGGCGCCGATGCCGCCTGCCGCACCGGTGACAACTGCCGTTCGCTGCACATGAGTCATGTGTGTCATGGGAGGAAGTCCACGGCATCGGCGTTGCGTCGCCAATCGATGTAGCGTACGGCTTAATGGTCAGCTTTGTGCTCGGCGTCGAGGACCTCGCGGACACCCGCTTCGCCCTCTCACCCCTGCACGAAACCCTGTTCAGCCTGCGGGTGCTGCAGGAGAAGAACTCTCCGTCGTCCGCCAGGCGTCCTGCGCTCGGGTCCGCCACGACCTGCTGCTTGCGCACGCCCCCGACCCTGTTCCCGAAGCGCTCCGCGACGCCACCGCCGCCGAAGACGCACCTGTCGCCGGACTCCGTGACGCCACCTGCGATCTCCTGCGGCAGTGCTGGGAGGTGGCCATCGAGCCGGTGTGGCCGCAGATGCGACTGGTGCTGGAAGCCGACATGACCTACCGCGCCCACCGGCTCGCCCTGGGGGGCGCCCGACTGCTGTTCGCCGACATGCCCCCGAACCTGCGCTGGCAAGACGGAGAGCTGCACATCCGCAAGATGATCAGCACGCACCGGGTTGCGGCATCCGGCCGGGGCTGTTGCTCCTGCCGTCCGTGTTCGCACACAAGCCCGCTCCCCCGTCAGCCCGGACGAGCCGCCGAGCCTCGTCCATCCCAGCCGGGGAGCAGCCACGCTGTGGGGCTCGGAGATGCCGACCGTCGACACAACCGCCCTGGCGTCTCTGCTCGGTTCATCCCGAGCGAGACTGCTCAGCCTCCTGGAAGAGCCACTGCCCCCCGTAGAGCTCGCCCGCCGCCTCAGGGTCACCCCAAGCGCTGTCTCCCAACACCTGCGTGTCCTGCACTCCACAGGACTGGTCACCCGGGCACGTGACGGACGGCATGTGCTGTACCGGAGAAGCACGCTCGGCGACCGACTCACGACCACCGCTACCAGACCGCGAGCTCACGACAGCTGAGGTTCAGCACTCCGCCTCCGTCCTCCCCCGCCTGGCCGGGCGACTGTCCTCCCCACCAAGCCGTTGACCGGCCCCCACCCGTCCGCCGACCGCTTGAGTCGGCCTTCGTCCGACGACATGATCCGGTCAGCGGCTGCCGCTGGTTTCCGTTCGAGCACTCCCCGAGGGCCTGGCATGATCGGCGCCATGGAGCACTTCATACGTCCCAACGGTTCACCGCCCGTCAACGGCTACAGCCACGCGGTCGCCTTCACCGGAGCGATGGTCGCCGTCTCGGGTCAAGTCCCGGTGGACGGCGACGGCAATCCGGTCGGTAAAGAGGACGCCGAGGCCCAGGTCCGGCAGGTCTACGCGAACCTGACCACCGCACTGGAGGCGGCGGGATCCGGCCTGGAGCATGTAGTCAAACTGACGGTCTACCTGACCGATCTGGACGATCTGGACGCGTTTCGCAAAGTGCGAGACGAATACCAGGACGCAGAACACCCGCCCGCCTGCTCCTTGGTGCGGGTCGTCGGCCTGGTTCACCCGGACTTCCGGGTCGAGGTCGATGCATTGGCCGTGGTACCGAGCGCCGGATAACGGCTGGATCCGCTGAAGCAGGTCCCGGTGAAACCTCGAAAACGTCCCAGGCCCACAGTGGAATCGCACGGCTTCCCTGCGCCCGCCTACGCCTCCCCTGCGGGCTCGCCGTGCCGGACCGGCAAGGGCACGGTGGCGATTCAGTACCACGCCGCCCGCTTCCGCCTTGCGCCCCGACTCGCGAAGGCGCTCAGCGTGCCGACCCCCGCCGTGCGCAAGCCGGGGGCGATATGGACCGGGCTGCCCCGGCCGTGAGCGCCGGCGCCGAACCGGGCCGGGGGGCTCGGCAGGAGGCTTCGCGGCCCGGAACTGTCAGTCCTCGCTGTTACGGTCCGCGGATGACAAGAATCGTGCCCCGCACCGGTGGCGAGAAGGAAAGTCTGCACGCCAGCCTCGACCGGCACCGCGATGTGATCCTGTGGAAGCTCGACGGCCTGGACCACGACGCGCTGCGTCGCCCGATGACTCCGTCGGGGACCAACCTGCTCGGTCTGGTGAAGCACTTGGCGACCGTCGAGTACGGATGGTTCTGCACGACGTTCGGCCGTGAGACCGAACCGTTCTGGTTCGACCCCTACACCGAGGACATGACCGTGGGGGCGGACGAGAGCACCGAGGCCATTGTGGAGTTCTACGGCCGGGCCCGAGCCGCCGCGGACAGGGCGATCGACGAGCTCGACCTCGACGCCCTCGGTACGTCCTGGAACGGCAGAACCGTTTCTCTGCGCTGGGTGCTGATCCACATGATCGAGGACACCGTTCGGCACGCCGGTCACATGGACATCGTGCGGGAGCTCATCGACGGGGCGACCGGCGACCACCCGCGGAGCTGACACCCGATCCGCCCCGGCGGCAAGGCGGTCGGTGCCCACCGGTGACGCCAGCAGCACCAACGACACCAGCGGCACCGACCACGGTCAGGTTTCCTGCACTCCTGCCCTCTTGTGCTTCTGCACTCCCATGGTTCCGGTATTCCGGTTCCAGAGTCGCTTCGGTCGCTCCGCCACCGAGCCAAACCCCGTACGTCACATACGTCTCGCGTTCGGCGTTTCGGCCATTCGTCGGTGTCGTGCGACGGCCCCAGCACGGCGACCGCACGTTCGAGCCCTTGGAATTCAAGGGCTCCAGTGCGTCCGAAATCGAGCGCGTTCGATTCCCTCGCCGCGTCGTTGAGCCGTGCACCGCCGAACCATCCAGGTGCGGCATCGACCCCTTGGAGGGATGCGGGTGACCGTGACCGACACCTCGACCGAGAACGCGAAGCTCCCTCCCCCGCCGCCTCCCGCCACCATCACCTACGGGGGAAAACAGGGCAAGAACCCGCTGGCAGACGTGAGTTTCGGGGCCCTGTGCGGCCGGCTGCCCTCCGTGCTCGGGCAGACCGCCCGCATGGCCTGGGCCGTCGACAGGACCGGCGTCGTACTGCTTCTCGTCTGCCAGCTCCTCACCGGCGCGGCCGCCGCCGTCGTCCTCGCGTTCACCGCGCGGGCCATGACGCACGTCCTCGGCACCGGTACCGTGCCCGAACGTCTGCAGGCCGCGCTGCCCGCCCTGATCGTGGTGACGGCCGCCGCGGCCATCAGCCGGGCCAGCAGTGCCGTGACCGCGTACGCCGACGGGCGCATCGCGCCGCTGCTGCTGACCGAGGCGGATGTCGCGCTGGTCTCCGCCGTCTGCCGCGTCGAAGCCTCCGCGTACGGCGAGGACGGTTTCGCCGACCGTCAGGAGGCTGCCGAAGTCGGCGTCATCCGCACCCGGACGATGGTGCAGGACGCCCAGCGGTTCATGGCCGCGCTGATCCGCATGATCGCCGCGAGCGGAGTCGTCACGGCCCTGCACTGGACGATGCTTCCGCTGCTCCTGCTCGCCGTCGTGCCGGCCGGCATCGGGGCCGTGCTCTGCGCACGGGTCGACTACGAGATCCACTACGCCAACGTGGGCGACCGCAACGTCCGCGGCATGATGCGCTGGTGGGCCACCCACTCCCGGCACGGCGACGAGGTCCGCGCCAACGGGATGACCGGCTACCTCATCCACTGGTACCGCTCCCTGTCCGACCGCATCGACCGGCGGACCCTCACCGCCGCGCCCCGCATGCTCCGCATCGTCCTGACGACCAGCGCCCTGGGCGGCGTGTTCCTGCTGGGCACCTGGGCCACCCTGGCGTGGCTGGCCACCACCGGCCGTGTCGCCCTGCCGGTCGCCGCCACCGCGGTGATCGCCGTCCAGACGACGCTGGCCGCCCTCTCGCAGTTCGTCCTTCACGGCGCCGCCATGTTCCACACCTCGCTGTACCTCGCCGACATGCGCTCCTTCCTCGACCTGGCCGCCGAGCGCGCCCCGAAGCGCGGCGGGCTCGCCGTCCCCGAACGCATCGACGAGATCCGGCTCGACGAAGTGGTGTACCGGTACCCCGGCAAAGCCGAACCCGCCGTCGACGGTGTCTCGCTCACCCTGCGACGCGGTGAGATCCTGGCCGTCGTCGGCGAGAACGGCTCGGGCAAGTCCACCCTGGCCAGACTCCTCACCGGCATTCTGCTCGCCGACAAGGGGCGCGTCCTGTGGGACGGCATCGATCTCGCCGGGGCCGATCCCGAGTCCGTGTGGAAGCGCACCGCGCTCGTCCCGCAGAACTTCGCCTGCTGGCCCCTGCGCGCCAGGGAGAACATCACCCTCGGCCAGCCCAGGACGTTCGACGACGTGCCGGTGTGGAAGGCCGTCGACGCCGTCGGGATGCGCGACGCGGTCGAGAAACTGCCCCACCAGCTCGACACGCTCCTGGCACGCGAACTGTTCGGCGGGGTCGAGCTGTCCGGCGGCCAGTGGCAGCGGCTCGTCTGCGGCCGGGCGCTGTACCGGCAGACACCGTTGCTGATCCTCGACGAGCCGACCTCTCAGATGGACCCCCGCGGGGAGCACCGGATCTTCCTGGAGATCAGGCGCATCGCCGCCGAGCGCATGACCGTCGTCGTCACGCACCAGTTGGAGAACACGCGGCTGGCCGACCGAATCGTCGTCATGCGCGAGGGCCGTGTGATCGAGGAGGGCGGATACGAGGAACTGGCCGGTGCGGGAGGCCTGTTCGCGGAACTCCTCGCCCTGTCCAAGGACCGGTGATCCCCGAGGCCCGCCCCTCCCGGGCGAGTTCCGGGGGGCGGGCCCCGGCGGTCACGGCTGATCGGGACCGGCCTCCAGCGAGGCCGTTCGCGTCCGCAGCCATGACCTCAGCTCATGGACAGACGGACGGGTGCCGTCCGACATGCTCGCGTGCCGGACGGTCGCCTCGATGGGCAGCAGAGAGTTGAGAGAGGGAAGGGCCGCCCTCCGCATGTGTGAATTTTGCCCACGCCGCTTGTGAGAGCGAATCGTTTGTCCTGCTCTTTCGTCTGCATGACCATGATCAGGTCACAAACGAGGCCGGGGAGACCGGCAGAGCCGATCGACGGAGAGGTGGGGCATGGCATCCCACAATGGCGCCGGGCCGGACATCGTCGTCCTGGCGGACGACCTCACCAGTGCCGGGGACGGTGCCGCGCCGTTCCGTCGCACCGGCCACGAGGCGCGGATCCTGTTCTCCGTCCCGGAGGCGCCCCGGTCCGTCCCGGGCGTGAGGGCGATCGACCTCGGCAGTCGTCTGCTGGACGAGCAGGCCGCCGCCATGTGCACGGAGCGGGCCGCGCGCCTGTCCGCCGATGCCGCCCTGCTCCTCAAAACGGTGGACTCCACCCTGCGCGGCCATGTCGCCACGGAGGTCCGGGCCGCGTGGGCGGGGTCGGGGCGGCGGACCGTCGTCATCGCTCCGGCCTTCCCCGCGGAGGACCGGGTGACGGTGGACGCGGTCCAGTACGTACGGGGAGTGCGGGTCCACGAGAGCGACTTCGCCCGCGACCCGGTGCATCCGGTGCGGTGTTCGGACCTGACGGCGGTGTTCCCGGAAGCCGTCGCGATCGGTCCGGACCGGGCGGCCGAGCTGCCCGAACTGGTCGGCGACGGCGGCCTGATCGTCTGTTCCGCCACCTCGGACGCCGATCTCGACCGTCTGGTGGCGGCGGTGCCGCGCCTCGACGACGTGCTGTGGGTCGGATCACCGGGGCTGGCGGCGGCCCTGGCCCGCAGATGCACCCGCGTGCCCGCCGCCGGAGCCCCCCTTCCCGTATCTCCTGCATCCGCCGCCCCAGCCGTCCCCACCGTCCCTATACCCGTTGTCCCTGTACCTGTTGGCCCCGTCCCCGGAGCCACCGTCCCCGTACCCGCCCCGGCCCGTCGGCCGCTCGTCGTCGTCGGCAGTGCCAACCCGGCGACCCGGCGGCAGTTGGCCGCGCTCCACAACCGGGCGGACGTCCAAGGGGTCGCCGTCGGCGACGATCCGGCCGCGACGGCGGAGGCGCTGCGCGGCCTGACGGCCCCCGTCCTCACCCTGCGGACCCCCGATGAACGCCGTACGCCGACGACCGCGCGGGCCCTCGCCCGCTCACTGGCGGCGGTCGTACGCACCCTGACCGAGGAGCGCCTGGTCGACGCGCTGGTGGTCACCGGAGGAGAAACAGCCGTGACCGTGCTCCGGTCCCTCGGCATCACCGGCATCGACCTGCTCGACGAACCCGAGCCCGGCGTCGCCCGCGGCATCCCGCTCGGACACCCTCGCATACCCGTACTGATCAAGGCGGGCGGCTTCGGCGACGACGGCCTGCTCCTGCGTCTGTGCCACCTCGTCCGGCACTCCTTCGGCCAAGAAGGCCACGCATGACCCCGACAGCCGCCACCAGGGGCGATCCCTGCGGAATCGGCCCCGAGATCGCCCTCAGGACGTGCGCCGACCCGCGGCGCACCGTGCCCGACGAGGCCGATGTGCCCGGTGGGGGCAACGAGGCCGACGAGGTCAACGTACGGGAAATCCTGGGGCGCCCCGCGCGACCAACAGCGGGTGTCCCGGCGCCCTCAGCTGCGACGGTGCCTGGCCGCCATCGCGTGAAAGACCTTCTTCGGTCCCCAGCGGGTCCCGTCGAGCATGCGGACCACGCCGTAGGAGCCGAGATCTGCGTCGCCGGGCCGGCTGTAACCGGCGAAGGTGAACCAGAGCGCGGTGTCCACACCCTCCTCCTCGAAGACGTCCAGCATTTCGGTGAGGTGGCGGACCTGCTCGTCCTCGTCCCGCACCGCGTCGTCCGGGACCTGCCAGGCCGCGCCGCCGCGTTCGCCCGCGCCCCGGTAGGCGCAGGTTCCGTACTCGGTCACTGCGACGGGCTTGCCGTGGGCGAGGTGTCCTTGCAGTTCGGACCGGAAGGTGTCGGCGTTGCGGGTGGAGCGGTAGGCGTCGATGCCGACGAGGTCGAACGGGCTCCAGTCGACGAACTCCCATGGGGCCGAGGCATATGTGACGCGCCCGCCGAAGTGGGCGCGCACCGTACCGGCGGCTCGGGCGAGGAAGTCGTTGAGACGTTCCTGCACCGGGCCGAGGCCGCGCCACCACTCCATGTCGGCCTCGGCCATGGCCCGCAGGCGGTCGCCGTAGGTGTCCCCCGGGATGAAGCCACCGCAGAACGCGCTCATCTCGCAGCCCGCGACGAACACCACTTCGGCACCGCCCAGCCGTACGGCTTCGGCCCGGCGGGCGCAGTCGGCGAAGAACGGCAGCAGCCGGTCGGCGGGAAGGTCGACGGGAAACGGTGCGAACCACACCTCCAGACCGGCGTCCGCCGCGCAGCGGGCGGCTATGTCGAGCCGTTCGGGCTCGCGGCCGGATACGCGTACGGCATCGCAGTGCAGCTCGCCGGATATCACCGCCATGTCGTGCCGGACCGTTTCGGGGTCGAAGGTCTTGCGGGAGAGGTCGTGGCCCGGGAGGAACCCGGTGTCGTAGTTGATGCCTCGTGCGCGCATGTCACTGCTCCTTCGGATGGAGGTTTCGGACGGCGTACGCCCCCTCGGCGAACGACCACAATGCCGCAACGGCGATCCGCAGCCTCGGTCTCCGGCCGGGTACGGCTGCGTGACCCCGCGCCACTCGTCGGTGGTGTCGACTGCCGGGTGGTCGCCTGCTGGTCGGTCGAGACCCGCTCGTGGACCAGGTTCGCCCCCGAGGGCCTCTTCCGCACGGAGGATCGGCCCCTGTCTGTCGTCAAACGATGGCGAAGCTCAAGCAGCCGTCGCATCACCGTTGTTCAGGAGGTCGGTGCAGACCTCTGCCGGGGTGTGGTGGTCAGCGGTAGGCGGCGAGGAAGACGCGGGTGCCGGCGACGGCGTAGCGGTCGAGGTCGGCCTCGGTGTGCTGGGCACTGCCGGTGAACATGGCCTGGTTGACCGGGATCCACAGCAGCAGGCCGGAGAAGTGGTTCGCGGCCAGGAGCGCGTCGTCGATGCGAAGCAGTCCCTGGTCGGTCAGGCGCTGGAAGGTCGCCGCCAGCGTGGCGAGCCCTCGTTCGAAGCCCCGCTCGTACCACTCGCTGCCCAGGTCGGGGAAGACGTCGGCGTTGGCGATGATCAGGCGCCGCAGCTGGATCACTCGGGGGTCGGTGAGAGCAGTCAGAAACTGACGGGCGAGTCGGGTCAGGTTCTCTTCCAGGTCGGCGTCGTCGGTCGGGAGGTCGGCCAGCAGGTCGATCGTGGTGTCGAGCCGGTCGGTGGTGGCCAGGACGATGTCGGCAAAGAGCTTCTCCTTGTCGGAGAAGTGCTTGTAGACGGTCTGTTTGGACACCGCGGCCAGCCTTGCGATGTCGTCCATACTCGTTCCCGAGTACCCCTTGTCCAGGAAAGCGCTGGTCGCGGCCTCCCGGATCGCCTCGTGCTTGCGCGCTGAACGGCTGTCCATCATCGATTCCTTCTCCATCCGGCTCATCCTCCTGCAGAAGGGTACTGGACTGACCAGTACTCGTTTGAGTACTGTACGGTCCAGTTCCGAAGGTGTGGGGCTTCCGGCCCTGCGTACCGTGCAGAAATTTGGAGTGGTTCCTCATGGACAAGGTGTTCTCCGCCGACGGCACGGCCATCGCCTACGAGCAGCAGGGCTCAGGCCCTGCCGTCGTGCTCGTCGGCGGCGCTTTCATGACGCGCGGCGATTCCGCCGAACTCGCCGGTCTGCTGGCGGAGCACTGCACCGTGATCACGTACGACCGCCGGGGCCGCGGCGACAGCGGGGACAGCCCGGGGTACGAAGTGCAGCGCGAGGTCGAGGACCTGGATGCGCTGATCGGGCGCGTAGGCGGCGAGGCGATGGTCTTCGGCATGTCCTCCGGTGCCGTACTGGCGCTGGAGGCCGTGGCCCGGGGCAGCGCCGTCTCCCGGCTGGCCGTGTACGAACCGCCTTTCATCACCGACGACAGCCGCCCGCCGCTGCCCGCCGACTACGTCGCCCACCTGACGGAACTCGTGAAGCAGGGGGCGTACGGCGATGCCGTGGCCTACTTCATGACCGCGGCCGTGGGCATGCCCGCCGAGGCCGTCGCCGCAATGCGTCAGGCCCCTTTCTGGGCCGGCATGGAGGCCGCCGCCCGCACTCTGCCCTACGACGGCCAGGTCATGGGCGACACCATGTCCGGCCGACCGCTGCCCGCCGACCGCTGGCAGTCCGTAACCGTGCCCGTTCTCATCGGCAGCGGGGACGCGGGCGCACCGCAGATGTTGGCCGGGGCGCGGGAACTTGCCGCACTGGCAGACAACTTCACCCTGCACGTCTTTCCCGGCCAGGAGCACAACATCGCCCCGGAGCTCCTCGCCCCCGTCCTGACCGGCTTCTTCATGTCCGGGGAGCAGGCGTGAGCAAGGCCCTTCGCCAGTTTGGGCATGCCCCTGGACGGCTTCATCGACGCCCCCGGTTCCCGTCCCGACAACCCGCTCGGTGACGGCGGAATGCGCATCCACGAATGAGTCTTCGGCGTCGAGAGCCAGCGGGCCCGCCAGAGCATCGACGGCGGACAGCCCAACCAGGACGACGCGACGGTGAGCGGGGAAGACCGTGTCTTCCCCGCACCAGGCCGTGCCTTCCCTCTCCTGTTCGGAGTCTGCTCGGGAGTACTCAAGACTGCTCGGGACTGCTCAGGACTGCGCGCGCCTGGGCAGCCGCCAGCCAGGGCGTACGAAGTGGCAGGTGTAGCCGTCCGGGTAGCGCTGAAGGTAGTCCTGGTGCTCGGGCTCGGCTTCCCAGAAGGGGCCGGCCGGGACGACCTCGGTCACCACGGTGCCCGGCCACAGCCCGGACGCCTCGACATCGGCGATGGTCTCCTCCGCCACACGCTTCTGCTCGTCGTCGAGGTAGAAGATGGCGGATCGGTAGCTGAGCCCCATGTCGTTGCCCTGCCGGTTCTTCGTGGTGGGGTCGTGGATCTGGAAGAAGTACTCCAGAACGGTCCGGTAGTCGGTCCGGGCCGGATCGAAGGTGATCTCGATCGATTCGGCGTGGCTGCCGTGGTTGCGGTACGTCGGATTCTCCACGTCACCGCCGCTGTACCCCACCCGGGTGGTCAGGACGCCGGGGAACGTCCGGATCAGCTCCTGCATCCCCCAGAAGCAGCCGCCCGCCAGCAGCGCCCTTTCCTCGGTCCTGCTCATCGCACATCACCCTTCATCGTTGTTCCCCCAGACTCGCACGGGTGATCCGCGCAGGAAAGCCACCCCCGTCCGCATCACCCTTTCAAGCAGTGACGCAGTGCGGGCCCGGCTGAGAACCGAGGTTGGCCGACCAACACCCTTGGGTTTGGGCGAGCAGGCCGACAAGGGCGGCCGTGATCAGGCGCGGGACGCGCCGGCCGGGTTGTGGCGCCGGTAGTACCGAGCAACGCGGGTCCGGTTGCCGCAGCGGGCGGGGGAACACCACCGGCGGCGGGGATGCGACGGCAGGAAGACCATCACGCAGTCACCCGCCTCGCATTCCTTGAGCCTGCCGATCGCGGGGTCGGTGAGCAGCTGGGCCGCGGCCTCGGCCAGCGCGGCGGCCAGTCGGACCCCGAGCGGGCCGAACCGGCGGGTGGTGGCCGTGACAGTGGTGCGATCCCAGCCGAGTTTGCGTACGGGCGGCGCCGCGCGCTGGGCCTCGGTGAGCCCGCGCAGGGCGGATTCGGGGGGCGCGGTTGCGTTCAACAGCGCCCGGACAGCGGCTTCGGTGTGCTCTCGGACCATGTGGACGGGAAGGAGATCCTCCCGGATCGGTGCCGCGGCCATGACGTCTTCCTGAAGGCGGTCCGCCTCCAACGCCAGCCACCGGGACAACTGCCGAGGAGTGCCGAGCAGATCCACCCGGCCGTCGGCGCTCAGCGGACGAGTGTTGATCAGATCCAGGGCCAGGGCCTCACCGGTCAGCGGCTCACTGTCAGACATGGACTAATGCCAACTCAAGCGATTGATGCATTAGCAGAGCTCGGGCTAGAACTAATGTGTCTTCATGCCAAGGAGGCATGTGACATGACGTCCGCGAGCACGTTTCGCATCCCTGTTCCGGGCCGGGCTGCCCACCGGTTCGTCGAGGTCGACGGAGTCGAGGTCTTCTACCGGAGTCCCTGCCCGAACGTGCCGACGCTCCTGCAGTGCTGCTCCTGCACGGATTCCCCTCCGCCTCGCACCAGTTCCGCCGCCTCATCGACACCCTGGGCAGCCACTATCGGCTGATCGCCCCCCGACTACCCGGGCTTCGGACACACCCGGACCCCGGACGGATTCACCTACTCGTTCGAGCGGCTCGCCGATGTCGTCGAGGGCTTCACCGAACGCCTCGGACTGACCCGATTCGCGATGTACCTCTTCGACTTCGGTGCCCCCTAGGCTTCCGCCTGGCGCTGCGGCACCCGGAGCGGATCACGGCCCTGATCGTGCAGAACGGCAACGCGTACACCGAGGGACTATCGGATGCGGCCCGCGAATTCACCGCGCTCACCCCCGAGACCCCCGGCGCCGAACAGGCCGTCCTCGACCTGTTCACCCTGGATGCCACCCGTGCACAGTACGAGGGCGGTACTGCAGATCGCCCCCGAGGGCTGGCTGCTTGATCAGCACTTCCTCGACCTGCCCGGCCGCAAGCAGGCGCAGCGCGCCCTCGCCTACGACTACAAGAGCAACATCGCCGCCTATCCCACCTGGCAGACGTGGCTGCGCAAGCAGCAGCCACCGACGCTGATCACCTGGGGCACCCGCGACCCGTTCTTCCCCGCACCCGGTGCACGCGCGTATCTGCGTGACCTGCCCGATGCCGAACTCCATCTGTTCGAGACCGGCCACTTCGCCCTGGAAGACCACCTGTCGCAGATCGCCCCGCTGATCGCCGACTTCCTCGACCGCACCCGGGTCTGACAGTCTCAGCCGCCCTCCCGCCGTCCCCCACGAAACATCTGTGCCAGATACCACGGTCAGATGCCATCTGTCTCGACCAGACACAAGACCACCGAACCAAGTCCCTGCCGGGCCAACAACCGATCGGATAGGTCCGCTACAGATCGTCCTCACAGAAAAAAGCCCGGTGCTCTCGATTGCCCTTTCTCCGGAGAATCGTTCTGAGCGAAGAATCGAACTGTTCGAACGAGGTATGAAAAACGTCCTACGGGGCCTACCTCATCGACATGACGTGTACGAGGTACGCCCCGCAGGACGTTCCGAGCCGGCCGAGCCGGTGGGATGCTTCCTTCCCTTACGATGCCGTTCGTTTGCGCCGGTGGGTGTTGAGGATGTCCAGCATCCGGTCGAACTCGGTCTCGCCCATCTTGTGGATCAAATGCCGGGCGATGAAAGCCCCGTCGTCATATGGCAACGGTCGGGACGCGGATGCCGTCGCCTCGCCTGGGCCCGCTTCGGTGGCGGACGCGCTGTCGGAGCGGGGCTCCGGTACAGACTCTCCCCTCTCCGGGGTGGTTGCGGGCGCCGGTACCGGAGCCGGGGCCGGGGCCGAGAACGACGTCGAGGTCGATGCCGGTACCGCCGCCGCTACCGATGCCGGTACCGGGTCCGGGTCCGGTACCGGGGCTGCGGCTTCGGGAGCTTCCTCCGAGGTCAGAACCGGGGCCGGAGCGGGAGCCGGAACTGTGGCGGCGGCCGCCGCTCGTTCCTCCTCCTTGCGGGCCCGTTCCGCCTTCAGCTCCTCAAGCGCGGCTTCCTGGCGGTCGTGCGGCTGCTTGGCGACGGTACGCAGCAGCTCGACGGGCTCTTCACCGACGGCGGCCTGGAGTTCGGGAGTCAGATTGAGCAGGGCGAGTCGCTGGGACACCCAACCCTGCGACTTGCGGAGGCGTTTGGCGAGTTTGACCTGCGAGCCATGGATGGCCAGCAGTCGTTGCAGGGCCCGCGCCTCGTCCAGCGGGTCCAGGTCGTTGCGGTGGACGTTCGCGACGAGCGCGGACTCCAGGATGGCGTCGCCGTCACTCCCCTGCTCGTCGTCGACCATCACGTTCAGATGAGTGAGACCGGCTTCGCGGGCAGCGGCTAGACGGCTGCTGCCGTCCACCACGACATGGGTCGTGTCAGGATCCAGATCGCGCTCGCGCTCAGGGTTGGCCCTGATGTAGGCATCGCGGTTCATGACCGTGATGGCCTGCTTCTGGCCGTGCTCCGCGAGGCTGCCCGCAAGTTCGGTCAGGTCCCCGAGCGTGGTGCGCGGGTTGTCGGGGTTGGGGTTGATCCGTGTGACCGGCAGCCGGGTCGGCGGGGCGACCCGCTCGGTCGGTACACCGGTGGCGGCACCGATGGCGGCACGGCGCGCGCTGACCGGCCGGGCACCGCCTCCGAATCGTCCGGCTCCGAGCTGATCGGCCTTGCTCATGAGATCTCCCGGGTGAGCGCACGCATGCCTACGGCCTGCTGGGAAGTCGGCGCGTAACTCAGCAACGGCTGCTTCATCCGCACGGCTTCCTTCTGTTCCTTGAGGTCGTTGATGAGGCCGACGACCCGCGGATCCTTTATGTCGATCCAGCCCTGGAGCGACGAGGTCGCGATGTAGCCGCGGCGCCCGTCGTACAGGTTGACGACGATGCCCAAGTAGTCGATGTCGAGACCGAGGTCACCCCGAAGGTCCTCGATCTGATTGGTGAGCAGGTCGTAGGCGTCGGCGGAACTGTCCTCGGCCTGAACGACGATGAGGGCCCCGGACTGGCCGGGACGCTCACTGTCGCGCCGTCGCCCGTAGTACGCGGCGGCATCCATGCTGAGGCCGAGGCTGGGCGGGCAGTCCACGATTATTACGTCGTAATCGGCTTCCAGGGGCAGCAAGGCGCGCTCAAGAGCTGCCTCACGGGCCCGCACCGCCGACAGCCGCACGTCGAGGAGGAAGGCGTCGTGGCAGGCGGGCAGAAGATGCAGTCGGCCGCCGAAATGCTCCTCGTCGACGGAAACGATCAGATCCCGCAGATCGCCCTTCGGGTCGCCAGCCATGTGGTTGGTGAGGCTGTCACCGTTCATGGCCAGGGGAGCGGCCCCCAGCTGGTTGGTGAGGTGGCACTGGGGGTCGAAGTCCACCAGGAGGACACGGAGTCCGAGGCCGGGAAGCTTCTCGATGTCGAGCAGGTCGGCACCGGTTGCCCCCGCCGTGCCACCCCCCGCCTCGCCGGCGCGCAGAGCGGTGGCCAGGGCCTTGGCGACACGGACGGGATACAGGGTGTTGGAGTCCTCGGCCAGGGCCTCCCCCACACCTGCCGTGATGGCCGTCTTGCCGACGCCGCCCTTCTGGTTGCACACCACGATGCGACGGGTGATGTCGGGCCGCTTCACATCGGGAGCCGGGTTGGTGTCGAGCCAGAGCTGAACGGACTGGGCGAGCCCCTGAATGAGGGAAGCTCGACGGTCCTCCGCGACGCCCCTGAACTCCTCCCACTGCGCCGGAGGAAGGAAGGTGGAGAAGGACTCGGCTCCCGCGGTATCGACCGCGGTTGTCGCCGACGCGAGCCCGAGCCAGGCAGCGATTCCCTGCTCGACCGCGGTCTGGATCTCGATCCCGAGCTGCGCGGTTCTGACCTTGAGGTTCTGCCGGAGCCATCCCGGCAGCTTGGAAACGACTTTCACTCGGTCGCTCGAGGTGGATGGCATACTCATGGCGCTACCTTACTAACGCCCTAGATCATTTGCTGCACCGACACGTTAGTTTGCACGACTTGTTGGGGCGTCAGGCCCCGCTCCCCCCTATTACGGCGTAATAGCCCGACGGGGCCCCTCCTCTATTACGCCGTAATAGCCCGGCAGGGGTCCGGCCCGCTCAACCGAGCCGCTCCCCCGCCGAACCGACCCATCCGGGCTTCCCGCCTCGGCGAAGCCGACCGCGCGACTTGGTGCCGCTGGGTGTGCTCAGTGGCTGTGTCGGTCGCGGTGCTTCTGGAGGCAGACCTATTACGGCGTAATAGCCCGACGGGGCCCCTCCTCTATTACGCCGTAATAGCCCGGCAGGGGTCCGGCCCGCTCAACCGAGCCGCTCCCCCGCCGAACCGACCCATCCGGGCTTCCCGCCTCGGCGAAGCCGACCGCGCGACTTGGTGCCGCTGGGTGTGCTCAGTGGCTGTGTCGGTCGCGGTGCTTCTGGAGGCAGACCTATTACGGCGTAATAGGCAGGCGGCACCTATTACGCCGTAATAGGTGCACGGCAGAGGACCCAGGGCCCTGCCATGGCCGACCCTTCCCCTTCTCCCCCACCCGCCACTCAATGAACGACCCGGTGTCCCGTCACCTTCAACGCCCCATCACGGGGGAACCGAGTCCGTCGGTCTGCTCCTGACCCAGAAACTCCGCAGCGGCGGACAGCGCGAGGCGTGCCCCGTCGGTGAGCGAGACGGGGCGTGCCGTTCGCTGCTCCACCTTGCTCAGGGCCCGTACGGCTGCCTGGAGGTAGCGGTGGAGGCTCACCATCTGGAGCGGCGTATGGCAGTTGGGCAGCACCATCTCGATTTCCTCAAGCCAGTAGTCCACGTCCTCGTCCGGCACCAGCCCGTCCCGCTGGTTCAGCAGCCGGTCGGCGACGGGCACCAGCAGTTGGTGCCGTTTCTGCGCCGCCTCCTGAGCGCGACGTTCCGCAGCCTGTTCCAGGATCAGTCGTCGTTCGGCTTTCAGAACGGCCTCTGGAGTACGACGCACCTGGCGGGCCTGAGGAGTTTCATCGGTGAGCTCGATGGCCTTCAGTCGCTTCGCCTTGTTGTAGGCGGCGCTCGGTGCCACCACTGCCAGAGCCGGGGCGAGCTGCGCCCACTGCGCTCCCGCGTTCCGCGCGTCCTCGATGGCTCGTGACTGATGGATCTCCGCCTGCTCCCGGAGGAACTCCCACAGCTGCACCCGCTTCAGTGCCGCGGCCTGCTGGACGTCGAGCGGCTGAGTCTGTAGAGCATGCGCCTGTTTCTCCGCGTAGAGCAGCGCACCGAAAACTTCCTCATCGGCCGGCATGCGTTCCACCGAGGGATCTTCCGCTTCCTCGTGCATCCGGCGGAGCTCACCGACGACGGCCGAGGCATTCAGGACCCCGACCCGGACAGGCGCTTTGACCAGGGGCTTTGTGGGCTGTGCCGAGCTTCTTGTGCGCTTCGCCATGTGAGGATTCTGCCTTGCCGGAGATCGATTCACAGAATGTGAATCGTTTTCTGAACTGGATGCCCCGAATCGCCGGGACGGACGGAGAGTCTCTCAACCGCGTTGGCCTGTACAGGGGGCGACCCTTGGGGGAGCGAGGGAACCGGGGAACGGGGAGTGGGGGAGTGGGGTCGATGAACCGTCGATGGCTCGGCCCGAGCGCGGTGAGGTGGCGCGTCACGGTCCGCCGGCTGATCGCGATGCCGTCGGCCTGGAGCTCGGACGCGATCCTGGATGCGGACCACTGAGGTCTGACGCAGCTGTTCGATCCGTGAGACCACATGGCACGTTCTTGTGCATGGAGCCGATGCTAGGCGGATCTACGGTGCTTTGGAGACTGGCTGGGTCGCGGGCATCAGGCTGCCTGCACTCTCACGCGTCGACGACGACGATCGACTGCGCGGTCATCGTCGAGACCAGGACCCCTCCGAGCAACGGGCCGACAGCCATGCCCAGTCCTCCGGCGACGGCCCATCGGCCCATTGGCCCACCAGACGGTGTGGTGCGGGTTCAACGGTTGCGGTCGCCGTGGCCGGCACCAGTGCGCTCGCAGACACAGTGCGCCTGGACCTGGTCCGTCAGCGGCGGCAGCATCTCGACCAGCACCTCGGGACCGGGGTCTCCGATGCGCTCGCGTAGTCCGCCTGACCGGGGGAGGGCTGGAGCGAGCCGGACTGCTGGAGGCGACCGCCGCGCTGTACAGCGGACTGGGTAGGGGAGGGGGAGCAGGCGGACGTACGGGCGATCGCGCCGTCGTTCTCCCCATGCAACAGCCCCAAGAGCCGAGAGCGCATGAGGCGTGTAGCTCGTTGCTCGGGCGTCTTTACGGCCCCGACCTATTACGCCGTAATAGGTCTCGCTCCGGGGCCCGCCATCTCGCCACGGCCGGAGAGTCAAGCCGTGGGCGGGGCCCTAGGATGCGTTCGTGGCGCGGTTTGATGAGGTCAAGGCAACATTCTGGGGTGAGGGCCGGTACGGAGTTCAGCCCCCGTTGACCGACGTGGTCGTTCAGGACGCCGAGCGTCGGCTCGGGATCCGTCTACCGACTTCGTTGCTGGAGATCCTGCGGGTCCAGAACGGCGGTGTGGTGGCGGAGCTGTGGAACGCATTCCCGACCAATGTGCCGACGTCGTGGAGCGAGAATCATGTTCCGCTCGACAACCTGATGGGCATCGGCCGTCACGACGGCCAGTTGTCCTTGCTGGACACGGCCTACTTGGTCGAGGAGTGGGGTCTTCCGTCTCCTCTGGTTCTGCTGTCCGGTGATGGTCACTGGTGGATCGCTCTCGACTACCGGGCATGCGGGAAGCACGGGGAGCCGTCCGTGACGTGGTTCGACGCGGACGACAGCACAGAGCTCCCGCTGGCCGCAGACTTCAAGGCGTTCGTCGAGCATCTGACTGCGTCCGCGTCGCTCGCTTCCGATGACGCGGACGGCGGTCGGTGGGGGTCGTCTCCCGCGGGGATCAGCAGCTAGGGACTGTCTCTTTGACTTCGCGTTGCTCGGACCACGTGCGAGGGTGGTGGCCATGCCGCAGCCTGGTCACCGCCTCCGATCACTCAGATTCACCTTCGGCCTTGCTCCGACGCGCTTCGCTGCATGCCGGGAGACAGCTGTCCCAGCTCTGGAGCACGCCTTGGCGGAGAGCGAGACACTGTGTGGCATCCCTGGGCGTCAGGTGACGGTCTATCGGCATCTGTTCGTCGCGAAGAGGTCCGGGACCTGCTTCGGACTGCCGGGTGAAGGCGGTCGATGCTTACTCTCGGGCCTGAGTCAGACATTCCGTAGTCGCGCCCAGATCAGGATGGCTGCAAAGTGGAGTGCGCCTTCGTAGGCGATAGCGAGCTTGCCTGTTCGCATGGCCAGGCCGCGCCACTGCTTGAGACGGTTGATGCACCGCTCGACAGCATTGCGCTGTTTGTATGCCTCCGCGTCGAAGCTGGGTGGACGACCGCCGGCCCGGCCTCGCCGGAGACGGTGTCCAATCTGGTCAGAAGGCTGCGGGATGACCGCCTGGATGCCTCGACGGCGAAGATGCCGGCGGATCGCCCGGGACGAGTAGGCCCGGTCTGCAAGGACGACCTCGGGTCGGGTTCGTGGCCTGCCCAGACCGGTGCGCGGCACTCTGATGCGGGCCATGACCGTCTCGAAGGCGGGCGCGTCGCCGGCTTGGCCCGCAGTGACGTGCATGGCCAAGGGCCGCGCCTGGCCGTCACTGACGACATGGACTTTCGTGCTCAGGCCGCCTCGGGAGTGTCCGAGAGCGTGATCAGCGGGTTCAGCCTGGTCGAGTGCCCCCTTTCGGGCCCGGCCGCGTGCTGGTGAGCCCGGCAGACAGTGGAGTCCACCGAGACTGCCCATCCCACCTCGTCAGCAGCGTCCGCCTGGGAGAGCACGGCAGCGAAGATCCGTTGCCAGGTGTCGTCGGTGGCCCACCTGATCAGGCGTTTGTGAGCGGTCTGGAACGCACCGAGTTCCTTAGGCAGCTCCCGCCAGGGCGAGCAGGTGCGGTACTTCCATGCGAGGGCCTCCAGGGTTCGGCGGTGATCGGCCCACCGCCGTCCCCGGACCGGATCGGCCGGCATCAACGGCTCGATCCGGTCCCACATCGCATCAGTGATCACTAATCGGACAGACACATCCGATCAACTGACCGCCCCATCAAAGAGACACGCTCTAGTGCCGCATCAAGCAACGTTCGCCCTGTCGACGGCTTCACGTAGCCGTTCGTCCGCGGCGTGCGTGTTCCGCCAGATGATGCAGCGGCGGATCATGCTGCCCTCTTCCTTGTGGATGGCGTGATCCGTGCCGTCGAGTGCGAAGTAGCGCAAGGCGGTGAACTGGGCCTCGATGCGGTTCAGCCAGGAGCTGTTGGTCGGCGTGTAGGCGAATTCGACATTGTTCACCGCGGCCCAGTCACCGACCCGGGTGTCCTTCTTCGTGGACAGGCGCGGGGAGAAGTTGTCGAGCATGTTTGCGATCCGGATCTCGGGCGGGTGGAGGCTGCGCAGGTAGTGGCAGAACTCCAGGAACCTGGACCGGTTCTTCTTCGGCTTGATGTGGCCGTAGAGCCTGTCCCGGGCCGGGTTATAGGCGGCGAAGAGGTGGCGGACCCCGTGCGGCGAGTGCAGGTCGCCCGCACGGGGCGGGGTTCCTGGTCGGGGGGTGCTTCTCGCCGCGCTCGGTCCACTGCCGGCCGGGGTGGGGCTGGAGGTTGAGCGGCCCAAACCCGTCCAGGCACAAGACGACTTCAGACCCGCCCTCCTCGGATGTGACCTCGCCGTCAGTGATCGCGTAGAGGTTCTCGACCCTGACCTTCTTGGCAGCATGGTCGGGGTCGCGGGAGGTCTTCCAGGTTTTTATGCGTTGAAGTTGTGGATCACAGCCTGGCGGCACCGCGCCGCCCGGGACCCGCATCCGGACGGCGCGTCATGTCACCACGGGGCAAAGGCTCTCTGATACGGCACGAGTTGATACTTCTGTCGCCAACGGCCGGCGCGTGCACCCCGTCGTGACAGGGCAACGCTGTCTGATCGGCGCTATACGCCGGTGGCGCCATCGATGCGTTCCCGGAGCAGGTCGGCGTGACCGTTGTGGCGGGCGTACTCCTCGATCATGTGGACGTAGATCCAGCGGAGACTGACGTCCTGCTCCATGAAGCGACCAGTGTCGGCCAGGGCACGGTCGGCACAGTGCTCGCGGGCGCGGGCGATTTCCGCGTGCCAGGTGGCGAGAGCGTCGTGCAGAGTGGCGCCCTCGGCCAGCTCGAAGCCGCCGTCGGGGCCATGCGGGTCAGCCTGCGGGTCGTAGATGGACGGAACCTGTTCCCCAGCGAACACTCGGCGGAACCAGTTCCGCTCCACCTCCGCCATGTGCTGGACGAGGCCGGTCAAAGTGAAGTCGGACGGTGGCACGGACGCGACGGCGGCCTGCTCATCGTCCAGGCCCTCGCACTTCATGGCGAGTGTTGTGCGGTGAAAGTCGAGCCAGCTTTCGAGCGTGGTGCGCTCGTCGGCGTCCAGGGGCGGCATAGGGCGTTTGACAGTGCTCATCGGTCGATTATCGCCAGCGGTCGAAAACGTTGGCAGGAGGGGCAGAAGCTGCAGCAGATCGTGCGTCGGCGCAGCACAGCACTGTGCGCTTCCGTCGCGCGATGATGCTGCTGGCCTTGGCGGGCGGGAACAACATCCCGGTGATCGCGAATCTCCTGCAGCAGTTCACCCTCGCCGCAGGGACCTGCCCTGTCAGGGCCTTTCAGGCTTGCGGGCCAGGAGGCAGGCGTGCGGTCTGTTCACCCGTCCGCCGGGCTCCTGCTCCAGTCGCGCGGTGACGACGAGTCCGGCCTGGTCCAGCAGGCCGACCATGCGGTCCAGGGGCAGGAGGTGCGACTCGTAGGACACCGGACGGCCATAGCCGTGGGTCGGCCGCAGCCGTTCATCGCCCACGTAGTCTCCCCAGAGAAGGAAGCCGCCGGGCGCGAGCACACGGTGGAACTCGGCGAACACCGTCGGCAGCCACTGCGGGGGCGTGTGATGGGTGGAATACCAGGCCAGGATGCCGCCGAGCTCGTCGTCCCCTGTCTCCAGCGCGGTCATCGAGCCCTCGGTGAAACGCAGGTCCGGATAGGCGTGGCGGGCCAGCCCAATCATCTTCGGTGACAGATCGACGCCGAAGGCGGACACCTCCAGCCCGGCGAGGTGCGCCGTGATACGGCCTGGGCCGCACCCCAGGTCCGCGACTGGCCCCAGACCAGCCGTCCGCACGAGTTCAGCAAACCCCGCCAGCATCGCGCGGGACAGCGGATCCATCTCGGCCGGCGGCGGGACACGTTCGACGTAGTCGGCGGCGACCGTGTCGTACGACTCCCGGACAGCGGTCAGAAAGGAGGGCTCAGCCATACGCGCGACCCTAGACCAGACAACTGACACGCCGAGGCACGACCTTGCCGGCCTGCGCGACACCCACCACTGCAGACACTCGGCCGTCACACCGACCCCGCAAAAACTATGGGCCACAGCGCTAACCGGCCATCTCGGCGTAATAGGTCCCGACCAGGGCAAGAACGCGGAGTCCAAGCCTTGTGGTTGCCAGGGCTATTACGCCGTAATAGGTCCCGGCCAGGACGCTCGTGCTCCAGCCGGAAAGTAACTCCTCGTCCTCGCCGGGCTGACCGCACACCGGACCGCCCCTCGGGCAGGGACTGACGGCCGTCACGGATGCAGGGACTGAAAGGTTCACTGCGTGGCCGTCCGAGCTCCGGCCAAGTTCAGTCCCTTCTCCGAAAAAAACGGGCCTCGCGAACGCTCCGAGACTGGCCCTGCTGAGGGACCAAAAGGGGCCAGGGACCAAAGCACGGGGACTGAAGTGTCTGGGGTCCCTCGCCGAAAAACCTTCAGTCCCTGGGTGTTTTCGCAGGTCAGAGAGGTATGCCCCCTCCCGGCAGGGACTGTAGGGACTAAAAATCGCAATTATGACGTAGACATGAGATAGGGGTTCATACGCGCGGGCGCGTGTCTCACATACATCAGGTGTAGCTCATAATTGCCGAGTTGAGTCCCTAGAGTCCCTGTTCTGGTAAGGCTTAAGGCTCTGACCTGCAAAAACATTCAGGGACCAAGCCCAGGGACCAAGTTCTGTCAGCCCCTGGTTTTTGGTCCCTGGCCCCTGTTCGGCCCCTCCCGCCGCCCGCAGGCTCACTCTTCTGGTCTCGTGCACGCCTGATACGGCCGGTCCCTGGGCCGCAGTCATAGGCTGAGAGCCCCAGGCCCGGCAGGTGTTCGGTCCCTCGGGATTGCTTCAGGGGCTGACGGCGAAAACCGGGAAGCGCCCAGGCTGCGGTCCCCCGGCCGAGGAAACGCGACCCGAACCCCAAGGGACTCAAGGGACCAAGAAAACTGATAGAAACGGCACGCGGCCCCGAGCGGAGTCGTTTTTCGGACGATGGGCCCTAGACTCTCTTCTGCACTACAGTCCCTTCGGTCCCTGACAGCGGGTCATCAGCCAGCCCCGGCGACCCGGGAACGATCGAGCAACCGAGATGTGACGAGGACGGTCCGCGTGCCGCGCGAAGGCGAAAACCGGGAGCGTGCAGCCCCAGGCAGGTCTGTGCCCCCGCATGCGGTAGCGCGATGGTGCGCCTCGCAGGGCTGGCCCGTTCACCCCCTCGCCCCGGGGCGGAAGACTCCCGCAGGCAACTGCCCCCGCTGCCGGGTCCACAGGCACGAACCGACCACCTGCCCGTGTCTGCCCGCAGGACGCCCCTGTCACGGCTTCCACGCGGCGACCACCGACTCCGAGCGCATCGACAGGTGGTGGGCCGACACCCCCGCGGCCGGGGTGGGTGTGGCCTGCGGGCCCGCAGATCTGATCGTGATCGACATCGATGCCCACCAGGCCCCGGTCGCCGACCGGTCACGTCTTTTGCCCGGGATCCCGATTCCCGGGGGAGTGAGCCTCGACGGGCTCGCCTCCGGCTACGACACGCTGGCGCTGCTGGCTGCCTTCCGAGGTGCGCCCGATCCGGCCGAGGACACCTCCACCCTCCGAGTGCGCACGCCTTCCGGGGGCCTGCACATCTGGTACCGGAACCCCGACCCGTCGACCCGCTTCCGTTGCTCCACGGGCTCGGGCCGGAACGCCGCGCTCGCCTGGCAGGTCGACGTACGGGCCGACGGCGGCTACATCGTCGCCCCGAGCACGCGCGTCCCCCGGGGCGCCTACCGGGCCGAGGGGACCGCCAGGACCCCTGCGGACCTCCCCGGCTGGCTCAGGGACGAACTCGTACGCACAGGGCATGTCGTGACGCCTCAGGAGCCCCAGGGGCCGTTCCCTGCCCCCTCGACCCGGAAAGGTTCCGAACGGCCCGCACACGGGCGGCGAGCGGCTTCGGCCGAGCACGTCCTGGACCCACTGATCGCCCAGGTCGCCGGCTGCGCGGCCGCGTCGGAAGGCACCGCGTTCTCGGAGAAACTCAACCGGGCCGCCTACACGGCCGGTGGTCTGGCCGCAGCCGGACACCTGGACCTGCCCGCCGTCCGGGACCGGCTCGTCCGGGTCGCGCACTACGCCAGGCCCTGGCAGCAGGCCAGGAACGAGACGATCGTCGACGGCGCGCTCGCCGTAGGGTCCGCCCGCCCGCTCCACCTCAGGGGACGTTCATGAGCAGCGCCGAGAGCTCGCCGCGCTTCGATCCGCAGGCCGCCGCTCAGCAGATGCTCGACCTTCTGGGTACCGAGCAGCCTGCTCCCTCCCTGCTGCCCGCCCAGTACGCGGCCATGGTTGAGCCCGCCGCCCCGGCCTTGGAGTCCGCGACTGCTCCCGGCCCTGTTTTCGGCCCTGTTCCCGGGCCGGGTCCCGTCCCCGCCGGGGCTCCGTTGCCGCCGTCGCTCTCGGACCGAGGCAACGCGCGGCTCTTCGTGCAGCTGCACCGTGACCAGTTCCGCCACGTGGAAGGGCTGGGCTGGTTCGTCTGGGACGGTTACCGCTGGAAGCGCGGCGGAGGCGAGAAGGCCGCGCTGTGGGCGGCGGGCGAGATGGCTGAGGACATGCCCGACACCGACGCGCGCGGTGTGTTCAGCAACCGCGAAATCGCCCAGCACAAGCGCCGCACCCTGTCCACCACCGGCATGAAGGCCCTCCTCACCCAGGCCAAGGCGTCGCCGGACCTCTCCGTGGACCCGGACTCCCTGGACGGGGATCCCTACGCCCTGTGCACCCCCGCGGGTGTGGTCGACCTGAACAACGGCCACCTGCGCAAGGCGGACCCCACCCTGGACCTCCACTCCCGGGCCACCAGCGTCGCTCCGCAGCGAATGGAGACGCCACGCTGGCACCGCTTCCTCACCGACACCTTCGGCGACGACGCCGAAGGCCGGGAGATGATCGACTTCCTGCACCTGCTGCTCGGCTACTCCATCACCGGCGACGTGGGCGCACAGGTGCTGCCGTTCCTCCACGGCGAGGGCAAGAACGGCAAGTCCGTCCTGCTCGACATCATGATCCAGATCCTCGGCGACTACGCGGACGCCGCTCCTCCGGGCTTCCTCATGGACCGCGGCGCCTTCTCCGAGCACTCCACGGAGCTGACCGAACTGCACGGCCGCCGCCTGATCGTGTGCAGCGAGCTGAAGCCGAACGACAAGTTCGACGAAGCCCGCGTCCGCCTCCTGACCGGTGGCGACAAGATCAAGGCGCGCCGGATGCGGCAGGACTACTTCTCCTTCACGCCCACCCACCACCTGTGGCTGTTGGGCAATCACCGTCCCGAGGTCTCCACGGGCGGCTTCGCCTTCTGGCGCCGCATCCGCCTGCTGCCCTTCACCCGGACGGTGCCCGCCGAACGAAGGATCGACAACCTCGCCTTCGAGCTGGTCCGGGACGAGGGGCCGGGCATCCTGCAATGGCTCATCGAGGGGGCCCAGCGGTACCTCGCCACCCGGGATCCCCTCGAAGGCCCCGACCGGGTGCGCATCGCCACGACCGCCTACGCCACCACCGAGGACCACATCGGGCGTTTCCTCGCGGAGTGCTGCACGCGTGACGGCGACCGCGCGCGTGACCTGCGGGTGGAGCAGGGACTGCTGTACACCGAGTACAGCTCCTGGTGCCACGCCGGCGAGGGGATCAGGCCCGCGACACCCCGTGCTTTCGCCAACCGGGTCCGCCAGGAGGTAGGTGTGGCCTCGCCGGCCGACATGATCAAGTCCAACGGACGGAAGTACTACCCGGGCATCGCGCTGCTGGAGCACGCGTGACGCCCCGCCGGGACCTCCACCGTCCTCACCACGTGGCCTACACCGTTCCCGGCAAGCGCTCTACGATGAATGCCAGGCCCCGCACACGGCGGCTCCCGCAGGACGGTTCGCCACTGCCCGATGCGCGAGCCGGAGCACCACGCACACAATGCCGGGCCGCATCCCCCTCCCCAGGGGGCACCCGGACGAAGGAGGGGCTGCAGCCATGAGCTCGCTGTTGACCGAGAGCGACCTCATCCACGAGGCAGAGGTGGTGTGGCTGGAGAACCTCGACGAGCTGGACTACGTGCGTCAGGCACTGGACAAGACCAGGCGTCGCAACACCAAGCCGCCCTATGCCAGGGACGGCCGCATGGTGGGTTACGCGCTCCTCGACGACCAGGCGTCCCCGGACCCGGACAGCGGTCTGTACAAGCGCCGGGTCTTCTTCCTCCTGCCGCACGACCGCGACAGTCTGCCCGACGGCCTCTACCGCGAGGGCGCGCCGGGGGAGGCAGTGGATCCCCGTACCATCACGCCGAAGAAGCCCGGGGCGAAAACCCCGCGCTCCCAGTGCGGCTCCGAGGCCATAGCGACGTCCACGCCGTGACCCGCAGCCCGGAGCCGAGCGGCGGCGCGGGAGGGCGAAGTGCCTTTCCCCGAAGCCTCGTTCACGTCGAGGCCGTGGTCTTCTTGCGGGCGCGGTAGGCGGCGGCCTTGATCTTGTTGCCGCAGGACTCCATCCCGCACCACTGCCGCCGCATGCCCCGGGAGCGGTCGATGTAGACACGGGTGCACTCGGGGTTGCCGCACTCCTTGAGCAGGGGTACGTCCGGCCCGCTCAGGACCTCGACGGCCTGGCGGGCCACGGCGGCGAGGGCCTCGTCAGGCGTCGCCTCCGTCCAGCGCCCCGCCGGGGTGAGCTGCGGGGCCGCCGTCGGCTTGCGCGCCGCGCCGTTCAGCACCTCCAGCGCCTCGTCGGCATACTCCTCACCGAGGCGACGAGCCGTGATCAGCTGGTAGACGGCTTCCCGCACGGCCTTCGCACGCTCGACGTCGGCCTCCCGGCAGGGGGAGACCACGTCGACGATGCCGGCCTCCAGGTACCACGCGTCCAGCCTGTCCGGCGTCGCGAACATCTCGAACCGCGTCGAGCGCCGCGCCCGGAGTGTCGCGGCGAAGTCGAGGGCCGGATTTCCGCATACGAAGACATGATCCAGGTTCACATCACCATCCTGGCAGGTGACGAATGGGCCTGCAAGGCTCCGTCACCTGCCGAGCCGATGGCCGGTCCGTGTCGCCCCTTGCCGTGCCACGACGCCGCACCGCAACGCAATGCCGCGCCGTGGCATTGCGCATCACCGCGCCGTGGCGTTGTCGTCAACCCGGTCCCGGTCCCGGCTCTGGTCCCGGTCCTGGCCCGTGGAGAGTTGGAGCTCACGGCCCTGCCAGCGGCTGCGCAGCCAGCGGTCGTGGCTGGCGAGGACGATCGCGCCGGGCCCGGTGCCCAGAGCGGCCTCCAGTTCGTCGCACAGTCGCGGGGACAGGTGGTTCGTGGGTTCGTCGAGCAGCAGCAGCTCCGGCGGGCGCGCCACCAGGAGTGCCAGCGCGAGGCGGCGGCGCTGACCGACCGACAGCAGGCCGACGGGCTTGTCCAGGTCCGTCTCGTGCAGCAGCCCCAGCGATTTCAGCGGGACCGTCTCCGCCCGCTCCATACCGAGCGAGAGCTCGTAGGTGTCGCGCACGGTCCGGTCGGGCCGCTCGAACACGGTGTCCTGGGCCAGCAGCCCCACCGTCAGCCCTCGCCTCCGCCGTACGTCGCCCTCGGCTGCGAGCCGTCCGGCGAGCACCGACAGGAGCGTCGACTTGCCCGCCCCGTTGCCTCCCGTGACGAGGAGGCGTTCGGTGGCGAGCACGTCCAGGTGCCCCACGGACAGCCTGCCCGGCACGCGCGCCCCGCGCAGGGAGACGAGGGTGCCGTCCGCCGACTCCTCGGCGAGCGCGGCGACGTGGAAACGCAGCGGCTGTGGCGGCTCACCGACCTGCGTGCGCTCCAGCCCGTCCAGCCTGCGGGCGGCGTTGCGCACCCGCCGCGAGATCTGGCTCTGCACCCGACCGCCCCGGTGGCCGTACCCCATCTTCTCGTTGTCCGTACGCCCCCGGTCCGGGGCGACCCGGTGCGCGGTCACCCCGGCCGAGTGGCGCAGCGCCGTCAGTTCCTCCTGTTCCTCGGCGTACCGCCGTTCCCAGCGCTCCCGTTCCGCCCGCTTCTCGGCCAGGTATGCGCTGTAGTTGCCGCCGTACCGGACGGGGCCGTCCACGGCAGGATCGAGGTCGATCAGATCCGTGCAGACGGCGTCGAGGAAGGCCCGGTCGTGGGCGGCCACCACGACGACACCGGGCAGGTTGCGCACCTGCTCCTCCAGGAACGCGGCGGCACCGTCGTCGAGGTGATTGGTCGGCTCGTCCAGCAGGAGCGCCGACGGACGGCGGACCAGCAGGGCGGCCAGCGCGAGGCGCCCGCGCTGTCCGCCGGACAGGGAGCCGAGCGTCCGGTCGTGCCGGAACGCGCCGAGGCCCAGCCCGTCGAGCACGATCGCGGCACGCCGGTCGGCGTCCCAGGACTCCCGCTCCTGGGCCTGTTCGAGCCGTCGGCCGTACAGGTCGAGCAGTTCGGCGCAGCCGGGGGAGTCCTGCGGGACACGGGCCAGCTGTTCGGCGAGGCGGTCGAGCTCGGCCAGGTCGTCGCGGGCCTCGCGCAGGGCGTCGTCCAGCACGTCGGCGATCGTCGACGTGGCGTCGAACGGCATCTCCTGGTGCAGGAAGCCCAGATCGGCCGGGCGCGTGATGCTTCCGGCATCGGGTTCGTCCACTCCGGCGAGCAGCCGCAGCAGCGTCGACTTGCCGACGCCGTTCTCCCCGATCAAGCCGATGCGGTGGCCGGGGGAGGCGGTGAGGGAGACGCCGTCGAGCACGCGCCGGGTGCCGAGGGTGCGGACGACGTCGTGGGCGAGCAGGGCGGGTCGGGGCATGGTGGTTCCACCTGACGTATGCGGTGTTCGGCCCGCGGGGTGTGAGACACCTCGGGCGCGGGCCCGGTCGACACGTCAGCGGCTCACACCTCGGGCGCCCCCGTCTCCGTCAGCTCGCCGTCGGCCAGCCGCAGCCACCGGTTCACCCCGATCCGGGCGAGGAACCGTTCGTCGTGGCTGACCACCACGAACGCCCCCTGGTAGGAGCCGAGCGCACCCTCCAGCTGACCGGCGCTGACCAGGTCGAGGTTGTTCGTCGGCTCGTCGAGGAGCAGCAGCTGCGGGGCCGGTTCGGCGCACAGTACGCAGGCCAGGGTGGCCCGCAGCCGCTCACCGCCGGACAGCACGCTCACCGGGAGGTGGGCCCGGGGGCCGCGGAAGAGGAAGCGGGCGAGCAGGTTCATCCGCTCCGCCTCCGGCCTGGTCGGGGCGAACGCGGTGAAGTTCTCGGCGACGGTGCGGTCGGGATCCAGCAGGTCGAGCCGCTGCGAGAGGTGGGCGATCCGGCCGTCGGCCCGCTTGATCTGCCCGCTGTCCAGGTCCAGGTCGCCGTTGAGCAGCCGCAGCAGTGTGGTCTTCCCGGCCCCGTTGGGCCCGGTCAGCGCGATGCGTTCGGGGCCCCGGATCGTGAGGTCCACCCCCTGCACGGCGAACAGGTTCCGTCCGTCGCGGCGGACCTGCATCTGTTCGCCGAGGACGAGCGTGCGCCCGGCGGGCACTCCGGTCTCCGGCAGGTCCAGGGTGATGCGCTGCTCGTCGCGCAGGGCACGCCCCGCCTCGTCCAGCCGGGCCTTGGCCTCGCCGACCCGGGAGGCGTGCATCTGGCCCGCCCGGCCCGCGGATTCCTGGGCACCCCGCTTCATGTTTCCGGCGAAGATGCGCGGCAGCCCCGCGCTCTTGAGGTTGCGGGCGGCGTTGCTCGCCCGGCGCTCGGCGCGTTCGCGGGCCTGCTGCATCTCCCGCTTCTCCCGCTTCAGCTCCTGCTCGGCGTTGCGGACGTTCTTCTCGGCGACCTCCTGCTCGGCCCGCACGGCCTCTTCGTACTCGGTGAAGTTGCCCCCGTAGAAGCGGAGTTCACCGCGTTCAAGTTCGGCGATGCGTTCCATGCGGTCGAGCAGTGCCCGGTCGTGGCTGACCAGCAGGAGACAGCCGTTGAAGTCCTCCAGCACGTCGTAGAGCTTGTGACGGGCGTCGAGATCGAGGTTGTTGGTCGGTTCGTCGAGCAGCAGTACGTCGGGCCGCTTCAGCAGCTGGGCCGCCAGCCCGAGCGAGACGATCTGACCGCCGCTGAGCGTGCTCAGGCTCCGGTCGAGAGCGAGGCCGGCGAGGCCGAGCCGGTCCAGCTGGGCGCGGGTGCGCTCCTCGATGTCCCAGTCGTCGCCGATGGTCGCAAAGTGTTTCTCGTCGACGTCCCCGGACTCCACGGCGTCCAGGGCCCGGATCACCGCGGCGATGCCCAGGACCTCGGCCACCGTGAGGTCACTGGTCAGGGGGAGGTTCTGCGGGAGATAACCGAGCGTGCCGCCCACGGAGACGGAACCGGTGCCGGGCCGCAGTTCACCGGCGATCAGTTTGAGGAGGGTGCTCTTCCCGGAGCCGTTGGGCGCGACCAGGCCGGTACGGCCGCTGCCCAGGGTGAAGGACAGCTCCTCGAACACCGGAGTGTCGTCGGGCCAGGCGAAGGAAAGGTTCGAGCAGATGACGGAGGCGTCGGACATGGAGAGACCTCTGATGAAGACACGGGCAGGCATGGGCCGGTGCCCGGAAGCGGACTGAGGAGACGACGAAACCGGCCACGACGGCGATGCTCCTGGGCACCTGCCGATGGCCTGTCAGGTCGGGGTATCACCCCGAGATGTCGTCTTCACCCACCATGTCCGGCTCTCCTCAATCCACGATCAACGTTCCACGAGCTTAACAGCAGGGTTCCGCCGGGGCCTCCGAATTTATGGCCTCGTGGACTCATGGACCTGTGACGCGGCCGAGGTCCGCGCGGCCCCGTCCGGGAGAAGGCGCGGCGTGCTGTCGAGCGGTGTGGGTGTCGTGGGCGGTGTGGGTGTCGTGCTCAGGCGGAGGTCTCCCGGCCGCCGGCGACGATGTTCTGGTCGGTGCCGAGGTAGGCGGAGCAGTACTCCCGGCTGGTTACGGACCAGCCGCAGCCCGGTGATCGAGCCGAAGGAGTTGGCGACCAGCAGCACCCGGGCGACGCCGAGGCGCGCCCGGACGTGCTCGGTGACCTCCAACGCGTCGTGGTGGAGCCGCTCCAGGGTCATCTCGCCCTGACCGTCGGGACCGGAGCGGGCGAAGATGAACCCTGCGCCGCGCATGTCCCAGCGCACGATGGTGAAGTGCCGCTCCCGCCACCAGGACTTCCGGCTCGTCCTCGGTCAGGTGCGCAACCTCGTCCAGCACCTCGACCTCGACGAGGAGCACAACCACGAGCGGAACCACCTGACCGGCGAGCTGCTCGCCCGCCATGCCGATCGCTGTCCCGCGCTGACCCGGGCCATCGCCGCCGACGCCTTCGCGCCCGACGACACCGACCCGCTGGCGTTCGGCCTCGAACGCATCCTGGACGGCGTCCAAGCCCTCATCGGCCGGACGCCGATCGACTGAACCGGCCCCGCCCCGACGGCTGATGGGGCATTCCGTGCGTTCCGGAAGCCCGGATGGAGAGCCGGAAGTCCGCTCCGGACCTCCGGCACCCGCGGGGAGGGGTTACAGGCCGAGGTCCGCGGCCCAGCAGGAGAAGGACATCCACGAGCTCTCCGGGTCGTACGCGCCCTTCGTGGACTTCTCCGGGGAAGCGGGCCTCACCTCGACCATGTCCTCGTAGGAGATGCGCTCGGGCAGCTTGCCGAACCTCTCGTGCCGGGCCGCCGCAGCAGGATCCCTCGTCGTGCTGTCGGTGTTCACAGTCAACCTCCGCTCCATGGGTGGCGGATCGTGCCGTACTGCTTCCAGTACGAGGCTCGCACTCCTTGCGTCACCTGTCAAGACGGTGACGCAAGGAGGGGGCGGGGCTCGGGCGGTCTCGGGAGCCGGTCCGCGCCCCCTTCGGTTCGCCTGGCCCCTGCCCCTGCTGCGACGGGCGGCCCGTGCTCGCGTTCCGGCTCCGCTTGACCTTGACACGTTGGCAAGGTCTTCACTGTGGCCGGGGAGGTGGTCCCGATGACCATGCCGAAAGAGGACACGAACACGGTGCGAGCGCTCCGGGGGCTGGAGCACGACAGCTCGTCGGTCCGGCTGCAGGCGGCGCTGGCGGTCGGTACGAACCCGGATCCGGGTTTCGTCGGCAAGCTCGTCGAGCGCTGCGCGATCGAGCCCGAGTTCCACGTACGAGAAATGCTGACGTGGGCACTCACCCGCCACGCGGCATCCGAGACGGTCCCGGTGCTTGTCGACGAAGTCCGCTCGGGAGGCGCACAGGCCCGGAGCCAGGCGTTGCACACGCTGTCCAAGATCGGGGACCGGCAGGCGTGGCCGGTGATCACACCGGCGCTGTTGTCCGACGCCGACGACGAGGTGGCCCGGACCGCCTGGCGGGCGGCGGTCGTGCTCGTGCCCGACGGTGAGGAACACGAGCTGGCCGTAGGGTTGGCGAGGCAGCTCGGGCGCGGCGAACGCGAGACGCAGCTGAGCCTCAGCCGGGCGTTGATCGCGCTCGGAGAGGTGATGCTGCCGACACTGGGCGCCGCGACGACGGATCCCGACCCCCGCGTGCGCGCGCACGCGATCGCCACGGAACGGCTGTGGCGCGACCCGGATGCCGGATTCAGGTTCGCGATCGAGGAGGCGAAGCGTGTCGTGGCCCTCGGAGGGGACGGCCGGGAGGAGCGGTAGGCAGTGCTGATCGGTGATGTCGCGCGACGGGCCGGGGTCAGCGCCCGCATGCTCAGGCACTACGAATCGCTCGGCCTGGTGCAGCCGACGGGCCGCACCGGCTCCGGCTATCGGGAGTACTCCCGCAAGGACATCCGGCGGATCTTCCACATCGAGAGCCTGCGGTCGTTGGGGCTGTCGCTGCGCGACGTCGGGCGCGCGCTCGACGACCCCGGCTTCGCCCCCGCGGAACTCGTCGACGACCTCATCCGCCGGACACGGGACCGCATCGCGGCGGAGACGGAGCTGCTCGCACGACTTCGTCGGATCGATGCCGCGGAACCCGTCGGCTGGGAAGACGTCCTCCAGACGGTCGCGCTCCTCCAGGCGCTGGGGTCGAAGAGCGCGGGGGCGCGACAGCGCGCGGCCCTGTCCGCGGTCGAGGAAGTTCCCGTGCCGGTGGAGGCACTGGTCGAGGCGGTGCTGATCGAGTCCGACCCGAACGTCGCCGGAGCCCTTCGCTGGGCTCTGGCGCAATCCGGCGAGGAGGGGGCGGCACTGCTGGCGGAGGGCCTCGGCTCGCCCTCGGCCGAGGTGCGGAAACGTGCCGTCCGGTCCATCGCCGAGATTCCGGACGAGGGGGCGACCGCACTGTTGCGGGACGCCCTCGCGAACCCCGACCTCGTGGTCCGCGGTTACGCGGCTCTGGCACTCGGGGCACGGGGCGTGGCCGACGCGGTCCCGACGCTCATCGACATGATCGTCGAGGAGCGGAACGACGTCGACGCGGCCGATGCGTTGAGCGCGCTGGCGAGTGACCCGGCGCTGGCGGACCGGATCGCCACCGGGCTCGTCGACCGCCTCGCCCACGCGACCCTGGGACCGCCCGCCCGCGGACGGCTGACCCAGGCGCTCGCGGACATCCCGGGGAGCCTGACGACACGTGCCCTCGCGGATCTGTCACAGGACGAAGACCGTGCCGTCGCGCTCACCGCGACATACCTTCTCAGGCTGCGCGACGCGCGATAGCGAAGCTCTTCGTGCCGGCCGGTGTGCGGAACCCGGTGTGGTTGCGGATCAGGAGGCAGGCGAGCAGACCGGCCATCAGGACCGAGACGGGCAGGGCCACCGTGCTGTGCAGGGTGGCGAGGAAAGCGGCGGAGTAGCTCTGGCCGGCCGAGATCCCGGCGGACAGCTGTCCCTGTACGAGGGCGCCGACGGCGGCGGCACCGATGACCGAACCGATCTGGCGGACGGTGTTGTTGACGCCGGAGGCGGCACCGGCGAGGTGGGGCGGCACGTTGCGCATGGCCTCGGTGGACATCGGCGCGACGATGCATCCGACCCCGAGCCCGGTGAGCAGGGTGGCGGGGACGAAGGCGTACCAGGCGGTCGCGGGACCCGCGATCAGGGCGATGGCGAGGATGCCGGACGCGTACAGGGTCAGCCCGGTGATCAGCAGGTACTTGCCGCCGATCCGGTCGGACATGCGCCCGGCGAACGGGCCGAGGACCATCGACACCAGGGAGGAGGGGGCCAGCACCAGGCCCGCCTTCATCGCGCTCATGTGCAGGACGGACTGGAGGTAGAGATTGAAGGGCAGTACCAGGCCCAGCATGGCGATCGAGACGAGCCCGACCAGCACGGTCATCACGGTGAAGTTGCGGTCCTTGAAGAGCGCGAAGGGAACGAGCGGCTCACGGTCCTGCCGGCCGCGCTGGTGCACCAGGAATCCGACGGCCAGGGCCGCGCCAGCGGCGAGCAGGGCCCAGATGCCCGGCCCCCACTGGTAGTGCTCGCCCTCCTGGAGACCGAACGCCAGGCAGAACAGGGTGGCGGTGGCGAGGAGAACGCCCGGCAGGTCGAAGCGGTGGGTACGGGAGGGGCGGATGTCGGGGACGACCAGGAACGTGAGGACGAGCGCGGCGATCCCGATCGGCACGTTCACCAGGAACATCCAGCGCCAGCCCACGGCCGAGACCAGCATGCCCCCGAGGGTCGGCCCGGACAGGGTGGCCAGGCCCCCGACCGTGCCCCAGACGCCCAGCGCGGAGCCGCGCCGTGAAGCCGGGAAGACGGACACGATCAGGGTCATCGTCTGTGGCACGAGCAGGGCGGCGCCCAGCCCCTGTAGTCCGCGGGCGGCGATCAGGGCCGCCGGGTTCGGGGCGAATCCGCAGGCGATGCTCGCCAGGGTGAAGACGACCAGGCCCGCGGCGAACAGGGTGCGCGGGCCGCGCATGTCGCCGAGCCGGCTCGCGGTGATCAGCAGTACGGAGAGCGCCAGCGCGTAGGCGCTCACCACCCACAGGGTCTGGTCGAGCGAGGCCCCCAGGCCATTGATCATGTCGGGGATCGCGATGTTCACGATCGTCAGGTCCAACAGGGTCATGAAGAACCCGAGCGAGAGCGTCACCAGGACTGCCCAGGGGTTCCCGCGCCACTTGAGCACGACCGTCTCCTTCGTCCGTCGATGGCCGGTGGCCCGGCGTCTGCTTCGAAGCTAACCAATCTTCTTCGATGCATCAATATAGATGCATCTAATTGGTTGCATCGACCCGTGATGCATCTCTGGGAGATGCATCGAACGCGATGTAATGTGGTGTCATGGATGGAGTCGAGCTGTTCTTGCTGGGACGCACCCTCATGAAGATCGGGGAAGGTGCGATGCCCGAGCCGGAGGGCGGTGCGGCCCGCTACGGCGGCGGTGTGCGTTCGGTCCTCATCGTGGTGAGCGACCTGGCCACCCACCCCGACAGCGCGGTCGGCGAGATCGCGGCCCGTACCGGCCTTCCGCAGAGCCAGGTCTCCACCGCCGTGGCCCGGCTGAAGGAGGCGGGCGCCGTGGTCACCAACCCCGACCCCGCCGACCGCCGCCGCCTCCTGGTCCGGCAGTCCTCCCGCCCCTCCGCCCGGATGGCCCAGGTCAGGGCGACTTCCATCGAGGGGGCGCTGGCCGACGCCCTCGGCGGCGACCCCGAGGGGCTGAAGGAGGTCACCGAGGCCCTGGAGGTGCTGGCTCGTCACCTGTCCCCGCAGGCCCGGCCCCGCAAGCAGGGTTGACCGATCCGTTCTGCTTCCCCCCGGTCGGATCGGGTCGGGTGAATCGGGCCCGGCCGGGGCTATTTCGCAGTATTGAATCGATCGGTCCAATACGTGTTAGGGTGCCTGCATGGCACGACCGAGGACCTTCGACGAAGAGCGCGCCCTGGAGGGCGCCATGCGTCTGTTCTGGAAGAACGGCTTCGAGGCCACTTCGACCCAGGGGCTCTGCGAGGCGACCGGCCTGGGGCGCAGCAGCATCTACAACACGTTCTCCAGCAAGCACGCCTTGTTCATGCGTGCGCTGGCGAACTATCTCGACACGATGACGGCCGGACAGGCCGCCGTCCTGGGGGAGTCGACCCAGCCGCCCATCGTTCGCCTGCGGAACCTGTTCTCCTCGATCATCGACGGCGAAGAGGCCAACCGCCATGAAGGCTTGGGCATCGGCTGCCTGGGGGTCAACAGCAGCGTGGAGCTTTCGCGGCGTGACGCGGAGGTCGCAGGGCTGCTGCAGCGTGATCTGGAGCGGCGGCTCGGAGGGCTCCGGGACGTCATCGCGCTCGGTCAGCAGGCCGGAGAGATCTCCCGGGCGCGCAGTGCCCACGAGTTCGCCCTGTTCCTCAATGCGGCCATCGCCGGTATGCGTGTCTCGGCCCAGAACGGGCTCGATCGTGCCGGACTGGAAGCCGTCGCGGACACCGTTGTGAACGCCCTCGCTCCCTGACCCGATTTCGTCGGACCGGTCGCGTGCCGCTCACGCATGCCCCAGTTTTGAACCGATCGATCTAAAACGCTTGCTGAAGCGACCGACACAACGAAGGAAGTGACTTGTTCATGCCACGCGTCGTCCATGTGCTGGCCTTGGGCATCTTCGCCATGGTGACCAGCGAGTTCGTCGTCGCCGGTCTCATGCCGCAAATGGCGGAGGGACTGGATGCGACGATCCCTCAGATCGGCTACCTGATCACCGCGTTCGCCGTCGCGATGGCGGTGGGCGGTCCTTTCCTGACCATCGCGTTGATGAAGCTGCGCCCCAAGCAGGCGCTGCTCGTCCTCTTCGCCGTCTTCCTTGTCGGCAACGCCCTGGCCGCGACCGCCGACAGCTACGGGGTCATGCTGACCGCTCGCATCATCACCGGTGTCGCATCGCAGGCGTTCTTCGGCGTCGCGATCTCGGTGTGCTCCTCGGTCACCCGTGAAGAAGTCCGTGGCCGGGCCATCGGCGTGGCCATGAACGGCCTCATGCTCGGCACCCTGCTCGGACTGCCCATGGCCACCTTTGTGGGAGGCCACCTGGGCTGGCGGGCCGCTTTCTGGGCCATTTCGATACTCACCGTCATCGCCGCGGTGGTCACGTTCCTCGGAGTTCCCCGGCTGGACCGCCCCGGCAGTTCCGCAGGCGCGTTCCGCGAAGAGGTCCAGGTCTTCAAGAAGCCGCGCCTGTGGCTGGTGCTCTCCACGAGCACGCTCATCATCGGCGCCACCTTCTCCGCCTTCAGCTATTTCAACCCCATCCTCACGGAGGTCAGCGGCTTCAGCGCATCGACGGTTCCCGTCCTGCTCATCGCCTACGGTGCCGCCACGGTCATCGGCAACACCGTCGTCGGCCGCCTCGCCGACCGGCGGACAGTCGGTGTGCAGGTGGTCGGCCTCGCCCTCAACATCGTGTTCCTGACCGGCTTCGCGCTCCTCGCCCACGTGAGCGCCGCTGCCGTCGTCCTCATGATGGGCATCGGCTTCGTCGGCGTGACGATGAACCCGGCCATGGCAACCCGCGTCCAGCGCACCGGAAACCCCGGGCCGCTCGTCAACACCGTCCACTCCTCCTTCATCACGCTCGGCGTCATCATCGGTTCGTCCGTCGGCGGCATCTTCGTGAACGCCTTCGGACTGCGCTCCCCGCTGTGGCTCGGCGCCGCGCTCGCCGTCCTCGGCCTGCTGACCCTGCTGCCGGAACTGGCCCGCCGGGGACGCGGCACCCCCACCGCAGCCGCCGCCGAGCAGCCCGTCTCCCTCGAAATGGGCACCGACATGCCGGTGCGAGCAAGGGCGGGACGGGGCTGAGCTCGGCGAAGTATTGGCGTGTCACACCTGTGAAGGCAGGATATGGCAGGGCGACACGACGCAGAGCAGGAGTCATGTCCCCCGATCGTTCCGCCCGCCACTGACATCCAGTCAGCCCCGCTCGACTGCTCCGAGGCCGTATGCGGGCAATGCCGGGCGATGCGCGTCTTCCAGGAAGTGAGGCACCCATGGCGCCGTACGACGTCAAGCGAGAGCAGAAAGAGTTCTACGCGCCCAAGAACAAGACGTGGGCCGTCGTGGACGTTCCCGAGCAGCAGTTCATCGCCATCGACGGCACGGGGAACCCCAATACGGCTCCCGCCTACGTCCACGCGGTCGAGGCCCTCTACGCGGTCGCCTACACCCTCAAGTTCGTCGGCAAGCGCACAGAGGGCGGCGATTTCGTCGTCGCTCCGTTGGAAGGGCTGTGGTGGGCGGACCGGCCCGAAGCCTTCACCAGCAGAGCCAAGGACACCTGGCACTGGACCATGCTCATCAACATGCCCTCCTGGATCACCAAGGAGACGATCGAGGACGCCAAGCAGACCGCGCTGGCCAAGAAGAAGAACCCCACGATCTCCCAGCTTCGACACCTCACCCTCCACGAAGGCCCCAGCGCCCAGGTGCTGCACATCGGCTCCTACGACGACGAGGCACCCGTGCTGCACGAACTCCACCACTCCTACCTCGACGCCAACGGCCTGCGTCCGTCGGGCCTGCATCACGAGATCTACCTCAGCGACCCCCGCAAGACCGCCCCCGAGAAACTGAAGACCATCCTGCGCCAGCCGGTCGAAGACCTCGAAAGGTAGCCGCGCGGCCGCTGCCGCACCCGCGCGAGTCGCACCCCCCGTGTCCAGTACCGGCGGCACCGAATCCGCTTCCTTGAGCCGTAGGCAGGCGGGGTCTCCGTCCGGAGGCCCCACCTGCTCGGGTTCAGGCCGGTCAGAAGCGCACTGTGCGGGGCCGGGTGTCCCAGCGGTGGGTGTATCAGGGCCGCCGGATCAGGCCGCCGGCAGGCTACGCGAGGTGCCGGTTCGGGCAGCCTGCGAAGTAGAGCAGCTCGACGTCCACCCGCGGCTCGATGTCCACACGTTCATGACGCCGGTTCCCGGGCGGCGCCGAGCAGCCGGAACGGGCTCCGAGCGGTTGGGGCGGGCGTCGGGCCGAGGTCTCCCGGTCGAAATCTCCCGGCCCGGCGCCTTCCTCACCCGGTCGGGCGACGTCCGCGAGACGGATCGGGAAACACGACACAGGGTGTCCGGTTTCGGGCCGAGCATGGTTCCACCGGCAGCCGGCACAGGCCGAAGCTCGCGGACGGAACCGAACGAAAAGGACATCGAGGGAACCCATGCCTGACACGACGACACCGGACCTCGACGGAAAGATCGCACTGGTCGCCGGAGCCACACGGGGCGCGGGGCGCGGCATCGCCGTCCAACTCGGCGCCGCGGGCGCCACCGTCTACGTCACCGGCCGCACCACCCGGGAACGGCGCTCGGAGTACGACCGGGCCGAGACGATCGAGGAGACCGCGGAACTCGTCACCGCCGCGGGCGGAACCGGCATCGCGGTTCCGACCGACCACCTGGAGCCCGACCGGGTCCGCGCGCTGGCCGAACGCGTCGACGCCGAACAGGGGCGGCTGGACGTACTGGTCAACGACATCTGGGGCGGCGAGCGGCTGTTCGAGTTCGACAGGCCGGTATGGGAGCACGACCTCGACAACGGACTGCGGCTGCTCCGGCTGGGCGTGGAGACACACGCGATCACCAGCCACTTCCTGCTGCCCCTGCTGGTACGGCGACCGGGCGGCCTCGTGGTCGAGATGACCGACGGGACCGCCGCGTACAACACGGCGAACTACCGCAACTCCTACTTCTACGACCTGGTCAAGAACAGCGTGCTGCGCATGGCGTTCGTCCTCGCGCACGAACTGGAACCGCACGGCGGTACGGCGGTGGCCCTCACCCCGGGCTGGCTGCGTTCGGAGATGATGCTCGACGCGTTCGGCGTCACCGAGGACAACTGGCGCGACGCCCTGGCCACGGTGCCGCACTTCTGCATCTCGGAGAGCCCCGCATACGTCGGACGCGCCGTCGCGGCGCTGGCCGGGGACCCCGACGCCGCGCGGTGGAACGGCCAGTCGCTGTCCAGCGGCCGACTCGCACGGGAGTACGGCTTCACCGACCTCGACGGCTCCCGTCCGGACTGCTGGCGCTACTTGGTCGAGGTCGAAGCCGCGGGCAGACCGGCCGACGCCACCGGCTACCGGTGACAGCACCGCGGGCCGGTCTCGGACGACCGGCCCGGTCGGCTTCTCCGGTGCCCGTACCGGCGCCGTGAGAGCCGTCATGCACCGGCGCCGTGAGAGCCGCATGCGCCGATGAAGGAGGGCGCCCGCCCCGATGCCACGACGGCCATGGGGGCGCCTGCTCGGACGGCACCGGAACCACCAGCCACGCGGAATCCCGAAAGTGTCGGCGGATTCTGCTTCCGGTCGCTCTCTCGTCACTCATGTGGGTGATGACTGCGGGTGCACCCGACGGTACGTTGAGTATGCGTGTGTATGGGGGTGGGCGTTAGCCCTGGTTCCATTTCTGTTCGGGCGCTTGTCCTGGTTCTTGTTCCGGCTGTCACATCACATTCCCTCGCGGTTCCTCGCATCTCCCTGCGCACGTCCCACTGCACGCCTCGCTGTGCGTCTCACCGAACGTTCCGCCGCGCGTCCCTGTACATCCCCGTACGTTCCCGAGCGGGGCCGTGCGGGGTCGTGCGGCGCGCCGAAGGGCCGGGGCGTCGGTGGTGGCGTTTTCTTCCCTTCGTCGGTCTCGTGCCGTCGGCCGCTGCTCGCCCGGGGCGGACGGCGCGGACCTTCTCAGGATTCTTCCAAGTGTCGCTCTGTGCAAAGGAGTTGCTTTGGTCGAGCGCTGTGCCTTCGTGTTCCCGGGGCAAGGGGCCTACCTGCCCGCCGTTCTCGCCCGGATCGCCGTCGACGAACCGCTGGTCGAGGAGACCCTGCATCTGCTGGACGCCGCCGCCGTCCGCCTCGGGCGGGGCGCCCCCTCCCGCCTTCTGCTCGACGAACGGGCGCCGACGCTGTCCGAGTTGGTGGACGAGGCCCCGGCGGACCTGCACGTGGCGCTGTTCGCAGCCGAGATGGTGCTGTTCCAGTTGTTGACGGAGCGTCACGGGCTGTTCCCCGACGTGCTGTTGGGACACAGCTTCGGCGAGTTGGTGGCCCTGACCGCGGCCGGTGTGTATGAGCTTGAGGAAGGCATGGCGCTGGTGGCCGCCCGCGACGAGGCTTTCGCCGCCCGCCCGCCGGAACGCGGTGGAATGCTGGCCCTGGGAATGCCCGCCTGCCGGGCCGAGGCACTACTGGTGGGCCTCGGGGAGTGGGAGGTGACCCTGGCCGCAGACAACAGCCCTCGCCAGTGCGTGGTGTCCGGCCCCGCCGAACCGTTGGGCCGGGTGCACCGAGCCGCCCGGTCGGTCGGCATCGGGGCGACCGCGCTGCGGGTTCCGTACGCCTTCCACCACCGCATACTGGCCGCAGCAGCGGGCGACTTCACCCGCCGGGCGACCTCGCTGCGGGCCGGGCCCGCGCGGTACCTGCTGCACTCGGCGATCCTGGGGCGGCGGGTGGACGACACCGACGCGGTGGCCGACCTGGTCGCCGCCCACCTGGTACGGCCCACACGGTTCACCGACGCGGTCCGCCTGCTCCACGCGGAGGGCGTGGAGGTGTTCGTGGAGTGCGGGCCCCGTGGCGTACTGAGCGATCTCGTGACGGCGACGGTGCCGGACGTACGGGTGCTCGCGCCGCTGCGCCGTCGGGTGGGCGGACCCGAGCTGGCCGAGTCCCTGAGCGGCCTGACATCGGCTCCCCAGGCGCTCCCGGTGCCCTCGATCCGCCGCCCCGGACCGGCGTCGACCGGGACCGGAGACGCCCTCGCCGGGGCCGCGCCCGGCACAGGTGTCGACACCGGCACCGTGGCCGTGCCCGGGGAAACCCCATCGGGTGTGGAGGAGCTCCCGGACCGGCGGGCCGTCGTGGCCACGCTGCGGGCCCTGTACGCGGCGGCGCTGGGATATCCGCCCGAGGTCCTGACCGACGATGCCGACCTGGAGGCGGATCTGGGGGTGGACTCGATCAAGCAGACCGAACTGTTCGCCCAGGCCGCCACCCGCTTCGGACGCACCCTGCCGGCGGACGGCTCCCGCCTGACCAGCTACACCACTCTGGACGCGCTGGCCGGGCTGTTGAGAGCACTGCCCGCGGACGGCACACGCGCGGGGGTACCGGCATGAGCGGCCGACCCGACGCGCCCGCGTCACGGGATCTCGGTGGAATGCCCGCGGCGCGAGATCTCACCGAAATACCCGTGGCACGGGATCTCGACGGAAAGATCGCCCTGGTCACCGGGGGAGGCAAGGGGGTCGGCGCGGCGATCAGCCGTGAACTGGCCCGGCACGGCGCCCTCGTGGTGGTCAACTCCTTCCACTCGCCGCAGGCCGCCGAGGAGACCGTGGCGTCGATCCGTTCCGCCGGGGGCCGGGCGGAGACGCTGCGGGCCAGCGTGGCCAAGCACGACCAGGTGACCGCGATGTTCGCGACCCTGGCCGAGAAGCACGGTGGTGTGGACATCCTGGTCAACAACGCCGCGCGGGGTGTGTTCGCCCGTTTCGACGACCTCACCGACTTCGAGTGGCAGCGGGCGCTGGACACGAACCTCCACGGAGCCCGCCGGTGCACCCTCGAAGCGGCACCACTGATGGCCGCACGCGGCGGCGGTGCCATCGTGAACGTCTCGTCCATCGGAGCCGGACTGGCCATGGACAACTACCTGCTGGTGGGGGTGTGCAAGGCGGCGCTGGAGGCGATGACCCGGTACCTGGCCGCCGATCTCGGCCCGTCGGGAATCCGGGTGAACACTGCCTCGGCCGGGCTGCTGGACAATTCCACGGCCGCGCTGTTCCCCGGTGCGGACGCCCTGCGGGCGACCTGCGCGGCGGCGGCCCCGCTCGGCGGGGTGGGCCACGAGGACGACCTCGCCCGGCTGGTGGCCTTCCTCGCCTCTCCGCAGGCCCGCTGGATATCCGGGCAGTGCCTGCTGGCCGACGGCGGACTGTCCGTGGGCCGCGCCATGCTCACTCCGCACCGACCCGCACCACCCACCGCCTCGGCGCCTTCCTCTTCGCTGTCTCCTCCGCTTTCGCCCTCGCCCATGCCCTTGTCTTCGCCGCCGGTCCGGACGGCGGCCACACGGTCTCCCGCCGCGGAGCGGGAGACGGCACGCACGGTGGCCGTGGTGGGCATGGGGCTGGTGGCCCCGGGCGCCGAGGGGCCGGACGCGTTCTGGCGACGGCTGATGGAAGGCGTACCCCAGTTCAGCGAGCCCGGAGAGCGGTTTCCCCTGGAGCATTTCTGGTCGCCGGAGGACGCCGCGGACCGCACATACAGCCGGGTCGCCGGCTACGTCCGCCCCGCGCCGCACACCGGAGAGAACACCGAGAAGAACACCGAGGGGGAGGCGGCAGAGGACTTCCTCACCGTCTGGACGCGCACCGCGCTTCTCCAGTGCGACGCCCCACGTCTGACGTCCCGCCCCGGCGTCCGGACCGCCTGCTTCGCCGGTGCCTGGGCCGAGGGATCACAACACGTGGAGGAGAGCCTGCTCGTCGAGGCCGCCGCCGACGGCATCGCGGCGCACTGGGACGGAAGCACGGCCGAGCACCCAGAGGCGCCGCGTGAGCTGCTCGTCCGATGGCTGCGGTCCGCGTACCGACACGCGGGCACACCGGCCGGACACCTGCCCCCGGCGGCCCTGCGCGCCGCCGTCGCGTCACTGCTTCCCGCGCCGACGCCGGTGAAGGTCGTCGACACCGCCTGTTCCTCCTCGCTGTACGCCATCGACCTGGGCGCCCGTGCCGTCCTGGACGGCGAGTGCGACCTCGCCCTGTGCGGCGGAGTGTTCTCCCTCGGACCCCGCTACAGCGTGTTGTTCTCCCAACTGCGCGGGCTGAGCCGGTCGGGCGCGGTCCGGGCCTTCGACGCGGACGCGGACGGGGTGCTGTTCGCCGACGGGGCGGCGTTCGTCGCCCTCAAGCGGCTGGACGCCGCCCGAGCCGACGGCGACCACGTCCTTGGGGTGCTGGCCGGGTTCGGCACGGCGTCCGACGGGCGCGGCCGGGCCGTCCACGCCCCCAACGCCACTGGTCAGGAACGGGCGTTGACCCGCGCCCGCGCCGTTTCCGGTACCGCACCGGAGCAGATCGACTGGGTGGTCGCCCATGCCACCGGCACCCCGGTCGGCGACCGGGTCGAGCGCGGCGTGCTGGCGGAGCAGCTGCCCCACGCCTGGTGCACATCGAACAAGTCGGTGTTCGGCCACACCGGTTGGGCGGCCGGTGCGGTGTCGGTCGTACACGCCCTGCAGGGCATGGCCCACTCCACGATCCCGCCGCAGATCCCCTACCGCGGCCCCGAGGACGCGCCCCCGCTACGGGTGCCGACGGATCCGGTGCCCTGGCCGCGCCCGGCCGACCGGCCCCGGACTGTGGGAGTGTCGGCGTTCGGGTTCGGCGGAACCAACGGGCACCTGCTGCTCCAGGACGCCCCCCGGCCCGGCGAGGCCGTGCCGGCCTCCCTGCCCGCCCCCGTCGAGGACGATCCGGTGGTCGTGGTGGCCTGGTCGGCCCATCTGCCCGGAACCCCGGAGGCGGCGGACGTCGCACGCCGTCTGGCCGAGGGGCACAACCCCGCGCCACGGCGCTCGTTCGGAGCGCGGTACCCGCGCCCGTCCTTCACCGAGGTGCGCATCCCCGCGCCCACCGCCGCCGGCATCGACCGGGCCCAGCTGATGGCGTTGCAGGCCGTCGCCGCACTCGTCCCCCCGGACGCCGCGCCCTGGTGGGAGGGGTTGCGGGAGAGCTGCGGGGTCTTCGCCGCCCACACCGGTGTCCCCGCCGCGTCGCCCGACATGACCGTCCGCTGCCACGCCGCCTCGCTGACCGGGGCGGTGCGGCAGCCGCTGCCCCGCGGACTCGACCGCACGGCGTTGCACAAGGCCACTTCGGCGTTCCTCGACGCGGTGCGCGAGCGCACCGGCCCCGGGGAGGACACCCTGGCCGGGCTGATGCCGAACGTGATCCCGGCCCGGGTCGCCGCCCTGCACGACCTGCACGGCCCCACGATGACCGTCGACACCGGGCTCACCTCGGGCCGCAGCGCCCTCGGGGCCGCCGCCGCGTATCTGCGGCGCGGGGAACTGGAACTGGCACTGGTGCTGGGCGTCAACGGCGCCACCGGGCCGCTGTTCGCCCGCCTGCACGACATCGGAGGGTGCAGGGAGTCCGCGGAAGGGGCCTTCGCCCTGGTGCTCACCCGATCCTCCGTCGCCCGCGCCCGTGGCTGGCCCCTCCTCGCCACCCTCGACACCCTGCTGGACCGGCTGTCTGCCGAACGTGGTGAACCGGACGGGTGGAGCTACCCGGGAGCCGACGACCTGGTGACAGCCCTACGCCACCTCGTCATCCACGCGCCGAGCCCTGCGCCGCCGAGCCCTGCGCCGCCGAGCCCTGCGCCGCCGAACCCCGTGCCTCCGAGCCCTGCGCCTCCGGACCCCACACCTGCCTCCGCGTTGCTGTCCCGGCCCGCCGAAGGCGCCACGACCTCGCCCCGGCCCGCCGATGGCATCGTCCCGCCCCCGCCCCCGTCCCCGGTCACCTGGCGGCATACGCTGAGCTGGGAGGCGGCCGGACCGTGCGGCACCGGTGCACGGCCGCTGCCGGCCCGCACCCTGGTGATCACCGACTCCCGGTGCGCGAGCGCCCTGCGCGCCATGGTCGAGGCCGGGGTCCGCTGCCGGCTGGTCGCCGTCGATGGGGACCGGAACCCACAACAGGCCGTCGATCGCGCCCTGCGCGACGACCCGGAGGGATTCCGGCACCTGCGGGTCGTCGCCGACCTGCACTCCGCACCCGCCTGGCCCGCACCGCCCACCGCCGACGTACTGGCCGTGCAGGAGGCGGCGTTCTGGGCGGTGCGACGGCTGCGCGACCGGCTCACCGAGAGCGGAACGGTCGCGGTGGGAGTGGCGGCACCGTTCCTCGGGGAGGAGGCCGCCCCGCACGCCCATCTGTTCACCGGCTTCGTCAAGTCCCTGGCCTGGGAACTGGCCGACGGCTGCACCGTGCGCGCGGTGGTCGGGGACAGCACCGAACCCCTGGCCGTACTGGCCGCCCTGGACGACGAACTCGCCCGTCCGGCCGACGGGTTGCCCGTGGTCCGCCACCGCGACGCCACCCGCTTCGTCCAGCGCCTCGCCGAGAACGACCCTCCCGCCCCGGACGGAACCCCGCCGCTCGCCCCGGGGGCGGTGGTCGTGGCCACGGGCGGCGCCCGCGGCATCACCGCCGCCTGCCTGCTCGGCCTCACCCGCCAGGTGCCCCTGCGGATTCACCTGGTGGGGTCCGGCCGCCCCGACGACGTACCCGACGACCTGCTGCACACCCCCGACCAGGAGTTGTCCGCGGCACGCGCCCGCTACATCACCGACCGGCTCTCCCGCACGCCGCGGCGGCCGGTGGGCGAGATCAGCGCCGCCTTCGACCGCCTCCTGCACGCCCGGGAGTCCGCCCTGACCCTACGGGCCCTGAGCGAGTCGTGCGGCGCCGAGCAGGTCCACTTCCACACCTGTGACGTCACGGACGCGAACGCCGTACGCGCCCTGGCCGACGCCGTACGCGCCCGGGAGGGCCACGTCGACCTGCTCGTCAACGGCGCGGGGCTGCACCACCCGGGCGACATCACCCGCAAGACCCTGCCCGGCATGCGCCGTATCCGCGACGTCAAGCTGTCCGGCTACCACCATCTGCGTGCCGCGTTCACCGGCGCTCTCGCCCCGCGCCTGTGGTGCAACTTCGGCTCGGTCACCGGCGTGGCAGGCCTGCCCGGCGAGAGCGACTACTCCCCGGCCAACGACTTCCTGTCCGCCGCCGCCCACGTCGGCGACGACGGCGAGTTCACCATCGCCTGGACCATCTGGGACGAGACCGGCCTCGGTTCCGGGGCCGTCGTCCAGTCCCACACCGCGCGCACCGCGCGCCTGTCCCGCATGACCACCGCCGAAGGAGTCGCCCACTTCCTGACCGAACTGCGCCGCCGCACGGGCGGGAGGGACCGGCTCGTCACCTTCATCGGCGACGCCGAACACCGCTCCTTCGACACCCGTTTCCCGGGCCTGCGCACCACCGACGCCCCCGATGCCACCAAAGCCACCGGCACCACCGGTCGACACCACCCGGTCGCTCCTCCCGCGTTCACGCCACGTCCCACCGATGGCGGCGACGCCCCGGCCCGACCGCCCGGCCACCCCGTACGGGCCGGACAGCCCGCGGCCACCTCGGCCGGGCCGCTGGGCGTCCCTCCGCCCGGACTGCTCGGCGAACCCGTCACCGGCCGTGCCGACCACGCGACCTGGCACCTGGTGCTCGACCTGGGCGCCCACGGCTTCCTGCGCGACCACCTGGTGGACGGCAGACCCACCGTGCCGGGCGTGATGCTGGCCGACATCGCGGTCCAGGCGGCCCGTGCCCTGGCTCCCGGGCTGCCGGCCCGCGGCATCGACGACCTCGCCTTCAGCGCCTGGGTCCGCGCCCGAACCGACGGCAGACCCGCCCGGTACCGCGTCGAGGCCCGCCGCCGCGACACCAGGACGGCCTGCGCGGTCGGGGTGACCATCCGCTCCGACGTCGTCGCCCCCGACGGACGCGTCCTGGCCCACGACCGGGAACACGTCCGCGCCACGGGCCGCCTGGGCGGTCCGGCCCCACTGCCCGAACCGTACGGCCCGCTCGCCGGACCCCACCGTGCGGTGGACGACCCGTACTACGACACCGCCTCCCCGGTCCTGCTCACCGGCGCCTTCCGTGCCACCGACCAGTGCCGCGCCACCGGCTCGGGCACCGGTGCCCACTGGCGCCCCGACCCGGAGCGGCTGTCCGCGCTGCCCCGGCTCTCCACCCCGGCCGTCCTCCTGGACAGTCTCGCCCGCACCCCCGCCCTCGAACCCACCCCGGACGGCCACCACCCCGTCGCCGTCCCCCACCACATCGAACGCATCACCCTGTACGAGCCCGGCGACGACCACGACCTCGTCCGGACCCACCCCACCGGGCTGCGGCTACACCACTCACCCGCCACCGGCACCAGCACCGCCACCACCCGGGACGGCCGCGTCGTCGCCCAGATCTCCGGCATGAGCGTCACCGTCCTCGCCCGCGTCCCGGCCCGCTCCCACACACCGGCCCCATCGACCACCCCGGCCCCACCGACCACACCAACCGCGGAGAATCACCGGGCCGAGGACGACACCCCGTGACGCCGACGGTCCACACACTCGCCGGTGCCCGCTGCCGCCGGGTGGCCACCGCGGCGGGCCCGGTCGACCTCTGGTGGTACATCGCCCCGCGAGGGCGTCCCGTACCCGGCCGGGTCCTACTGCGCCATGCCGTCGCGTCGCGGCACGCCCGCCCGGCCGGCACCGTCACCGTGGTCCGCGACCCGCTCGGCCGCCCCGCGCTCGCCCCGGAACAGCACCTGCCGCCCCTGCGCCTCACCGCCGCCCACTGCGGCCCCGTGACCGTGGCCGCACTGGTCGCGGCACCCCGGAGCGGCACCCGGATCGGCATCGACATCGAACACCTGGCCTCTCCTCCGCCGCCGAACCTGCTGCGGTACGCCCTCCGGCCGGGCGAGGCCGCCGCGCTGGCCGACCGGCCCGAGACCGTACGGAGGGAGGAGTTCCTGACCCTGTGGACGGCCAAGGAGGCCATCGCCAAGGCCCTGGGCTGGTCCCTGCTGCGCGCCCTCGTCGACGTGGAGATCACCCTGCGCCCCGGGCTCTCCCTGTCCCGGCTGGGGCACGAACCGGCCCCCCGCGGCTGGCAGTTGCTGCCCCTGAACCTGCCCGGGGCGCCGCACACGGTCACCCTCGTCACCCACCATCCGCCATCCGGCCCACGACGGGAGAGCACATGGACCTCATCGGCAAGACCGCGCTGATCACCGGGGCCACCCGGGGCATCGGCCTGGCCGTCGCCCACACCCTCCACGCCCACGGCGCCCGGCTCGTCATCACCGGCCGCTCCGAGGACAGCGGCCGAGCGGCCCTTGCCCGGCTGGACGCCGGGGACGACGTCACCCTGTGCGTGGCCGACGCCACCGACCGGGCCGATGCCGAACGCGCGGTCGACGAGACGGTGGACCGCTACGGGCACCTCGACATCGTCGTCAACAACGTCGGCGGTGCCACCGACTTCGCCACCCTCGCCGACATCACCGACGACACCTGGCACCACACCCTCGCCCTCAACCTCGACTCCGCCCTCTACACCACCCGCCGTGCCCTGGCCCATCTGATCCCGCAGCGCTCCGGCCGCGTCATCAACATCTCGTCCATGGAAGGCCGCGACCCGGACCCCGGTCTGTGCGCCTACGCCGCCGCCAAGCACGCCCTGATCGGGCTCACCAGGGTCCTGGCCAAGGAGGCGGGGCCCTACGGCGTGACCGCCAACTGCGTGTGCCCCGGCGCCGTCGAGACCGACTGGTTCACCGAACAGGGCCCCCGGGCCGCGCGTGTTCTCGGCACCGACTACCCCGGGCTGGTCCGCCACTTCACCGGCCGCACCGCCACCGGCCGCCTGACCCGGCCCGAGGAGGTCGCCGCCGCCGTCCTGCTCCTCGCCTCCCACGCCGGTTCCGGCATCACCGGCGCGTGCATCCCCGTCGACGGCGGGGCCACCGTCTGAGGCCCTCGCCGGAGACCGGCGGCGCCGACCGGGGCGGCCGACCCTCCCGGGGCCGCGCCGCTCAGGCCCGCCGGGGACGGGCGGACCGGGCCCGGCCCTCTCCGTCCTCGCGTCCTTCGGAGCAACCGTTCCCCGCGAGCCGGTCCCGGAAGGCGTCCTCGATGGCTTGCTCGACGGCCGACTCGACGAGGTGCGCGTTCTGCGGCGCGGAGCCCTTCCTGGCCAGAGCGGCGATCCGCTGGGCCTCCTCGACGGTCGGGGTGAGCCCCACCAGGAGGAAGGGCAGCACCAGACGCCGCACGAGGACTTCGTTCGCGGAGGTGGTCCCGGGCCGGCGTACGACCGAGACGTTGACCCGGACGGCGTGCTCGTTGCCCGGCGGAACGCCCGGCCGGTCCGTCTCGACGGCCGCGTAACGGAACCCGTGGGCCAGGTCGCAGGCGGGGCAGCCGACGGGGCCGCGGCTCAGCCGGTCGCCGCAATCGGGGCAGGTCAGCCGGTCGAGGGCGGCGTCCACCACCCGCCAGTCGTGCCGGTCGGGTTCGTCCACCACCAGCTCGGCCACGGCGGTTTCGTCGTCCTCGCCCACGCCCCAACCGCGCAGGGCGGACCGCCATTCCTCCTCCACGATGCCGTCCACCAGCTCACGGCACGCGGCGCAGGCGGGCGCACCAGCGTATTCGTATCCGCCGCACGTCGCGCACCGGCGCAAGGCCGCCCCGACCGAAGGTCTCGCCATGGTCTCCTCCTGCCGGTGCCGCCTGCGCACGGGGGAGGACCGCCGATTGTGTTTCCCCTTCCGGCGATTCTTCCGCACCGGGGCGGGCCGGAGGAACTGGATTACGTACGGGCCCGTCGGCGGGCCCCGGTGCGCTGCTCTGCCGCCCCCCTCACCCGACCGCACGGACCGCCCCGGCCCCCGGTCAGTGGGACGCGGCCGCCTTGGCGCGGAAGGTCTGCCGGTAGGCCAGGGGCGCCACCCCGATCGTGAGCGACATGTGCCGTCGCAGGGAGGCGCCGGTCCCCAGGCCGGCCTCCTCGGCGATGCGGTCCACCGGGAGGTCGGTGACCTCCAGCAGATGGCGCGCGTGTTCGACACGCTGCCGGGTCAGCCACTGGCCGGGCGTCATCCCGACCTCGTCCCGGAAGCGGCGCGAGAAGGTCCGTACGCTCATCCCCGCGTGCCGGGCCAGTTCGGCGAGTGCGAGAGGACGGCCGAGCCGGGCGAGGGCCCACTCGCGGGTGGCCGAGGTGCTGCTCTGCGCCACCTCCGGGACCGGCCGCTCGATGAACTGCGCCTGCCCGCCCTCCCGCCAGGGCGGTACGACGCACAGCCGGGCCACCCGGTTGGCGACGGCGCTGCCGTGGTCACGGCGCAGCAGGTGCAGGCACAGATCCACCCCGGCGGCGACCCCGGCGGCAGTGAGGACCCGGCCGCCGTCGACGAACAGCACGTCGGCGTCGACCTGGACCCGGGGGAAGGCGCGCTGGAAGTGCTCCGCATCGTTCCAGTGGGTGGTGGCGCGGCGGCCGTCGAGGAGGCCCGCGGTGGCCAGGACGTAGGAGGCGGTGCACATCGAGACGATACGGGCGTCGGCCGGCAGCCGGTCGAGGGCCGCGGCGAGTTCGGCGGGCAGCCAGTCCATGGCGGTGGGGTCGTTGCCGTCAGCGGCCGGGCCGCAGAGGAAGGGCGGGACGACGAGGGTGTCCGCGGTGGCGAACACCTCGGCGCCGTGCTCGACCGTGATGCTGAAGTCGGCGCTGGTGCGGACCGGACGGCCGTCGAGGCTGCAGGTCAGGACCTCGTAGAGCGGCTCGCCGTCGGGCCCCTCGGCCGTGCCGAAGATCCGTACGGGGATGGTCATCTCGAAGGGGTAGACCCCGTCGAGGGCCAGGACGACGACCCGGTGCGCGCGCTCAACAGTCATGGCCAGATCTTTTCAGATCGTGGCAGTTCGGCCACTCGTCCGGTCGGATCGGGCCGGGCACTCTTGATCGCATGACGACGACCCCGCAGGCCACGACGGCCCCGCCCACCCCGACGACCCCGCATGCCCCGACAGCCACGCAGACCCCGCCCGTAACCTCGACCGCCCCGGAGCCGGGTCGGCGGCCCACCATGCGGGCTGTCACCCAGGGCGGCTTCGGGGGCCCCGAGGCCCTCCGCCTCGCCACCGTCGACCGGCCCGAACCCGGTCCGGCCGAGGTCCTCGTACGGATCCACGCGACGGCGGTCAACCCCACCGACGTCTGGCACCGCGCGACCGGCGGCCTGGCCGGCGCCGACGTGCCGCCCGTCCCGCTCGGCTGGGACCTCTCGGGCACCGTCGAGGCCGTCGGCATCGGCGTCACCCTGTTCCGCCCCGGCGACGAGGTCTTCGGCATGCCGCGTCACCCCGCCCCGGCGGGCACGTACGCCGAGTACGTCACCTCACCCGCCCGCCACCTGGCTCACAAGCCGGCCGGCCTCGACCACGTCGCGGCCGCCGCACTGCCGCTGGCCGGTCTGACGGCGTGGCAGGCGCTGGTCGACACCGCGGACGTACGGTCCGGGCAGCGGGTGCTGGTGCACGCGGCGGCCGGCGGGGTGGGGCACCTCGCCGTCCAGATCGCCAAGGCCCGCGGCGCGTACGTGATCGGCACCGCGAGCGCGGCCAAGCACGATTTCGTGCGCTCGCTCGGCGCGGACGAGGTCGTCGACTACCGCACGGCCGACTTCGCCGAGACCGTGACCGACGTGGACGTCGTCCTCGACACGATCGGCGGCGCGTACGGACCGCGCTCGCTGCGGACCCTGCGCCCCGGTGGCCTGGTGGTCTCGCTCGCCTCCCCGGCCGAGGCCGCGCTCGCCGACGAGGCCGGTCGGCGCGGCGTCCGGGCCGTGTTCCTGGCCGTGGAGGCCGACCACGCGGGCATGCGGGCCCTCGCCGGCCTCGCCGAACGCGGTGCGCTGCGCCCGCACATCGCCGAGGTGCTGCCGCTCGCGCAGGTCGGCAGGGCGCACGAGCTCTCCCAGTCCGGCCGCACCAGCGGCAAGATCGTCCTGACCACCGAAGCCCACCACGACACGATCGCGCAGGACCGGAACTCCGCACCGTACTTCGGCCGCCGCACCGCGTAGCTCCGCACCTTCCGGAACCGGCAACCCCCACGGACCGGCGCGCCCCCACCACGAGAGCCACCTCCCAGGAAGCACTCGTGACCTGCGCGCTCGACGGCCACACGGCGGACGCGGAGCCGGTCTCCCGGTTCTTCCCCACACCCCACTCGTTCGATTCCGGGCCGGACGTGCTCTTTCGTCCAGGGCCGAAACACATGGAATCCGCCGGACGACCGGCCGCATGCTCGCTTCAACGCCGACGCCGCAGCCCGGCACCGGCGGCCATCAGCAACGAGAAACGGGGAAGAGCCATGGCACGGTCAGGCATGTCCAAGCGGGCGCTCCTCGCCTCCGGCGCGGCGGTCCTGCTCTCGGCCGGCGCACTCGGCACGACATCGGCGCTCGCCGACAGCTCCGGAACCTCTCGGGCAGGAGGCGGTGCTGCCACCGTCGCCCAGGCGGGGGCGAAGGCGAAGGGCACCCCGGACGGCTACGTCTGGAACGCCTACATCAAGAACCACCGCTACGCCGACGTGATCTGGGACGACTACACCTCCAACGGCGCGGACGTGGACAGCATCACCATCGATGACGCCAACCTCGACGGCCGCTCTTCACAGCTGCGGGTCTACAAGAGCAGGACCGGACCGCTGTGGAAGAAGGTCCACGCCCACAACGGCGGCACCAAGACGATCGACGTGAACATCAAGAAGGGCAAGAAGATCTACTTCGAGGTGTGCGGCTACAACGACGGTGCCAAGCAGGGCTGCACCGGCAGGCGCTACTTCCGCGAGTAACAGACCCGCCACCGGGACACGAAGCGCGCCGGCCACGCCCGGCGCGCTTCGCGCACGCCCCGCGACCATGCCGCACGGCCGCTCGCGAAGCCCGGTACGGCAAAGCGCGGACAGGGCCCTTTGGGCCGGGGAGAGTGGCGGCGGTGGTGCCGAGCGAGCGGCGGTGCGTTCCGGGACCTGACGGCCGCCATCACCCGGTCGGACGAACGCGGGCCCCGGTGACCCGGCCGTGCCCGCTGCCGTGCGGGTGTCCGGTCCCACCGCAGCGCGCGTGCTGGAGGCGGGGGGCGCGACTAGGGTCGAAGGGCACACTCAGGGGCCGAGGAGGCGTTGCACGGCCGGCAGCGGTCAGGGAGTGCCGGTTCCAACGGAACGAGGAGCGTGGTCGGTGTGGCCCGAAGTCGCCGGTTGATCCTGAGCCCGCCGTCGGGAGTCTGGGACCTGCTGTCCGACGGCCGTCGCTACGGGGAGTGGGTTTCCGGAACACAACAGATCATCGCCGTGGACCCGCACTGGCCGGAAATCGGGGCCCGTCTGCGGGTCCGGGTCGGTGTCGGCCCGCTGACCCTCGACGACACCTGCGTCGTCCGCATCTGCGAGCCGCAGCACCGCCTGGAACTGGAGGCGAAAGCAGACCCCTTCGGGGCGGCCCGCATCGCCATGAACCTGATTCCCTGGGGCGCGAACACCCTGTTCATTCTCGAATGGCACGCCCTGCGGGGTCCCGGCACCCGGATGCACGGGCTCCCCGTGGACTACCTCGTCTCGATCCGCAACGGCATGATGCTGACGAAGCTGGCCCGGATCGCGGTGCGCGAGCATCACGGCAGTTCCGGTGTCCGGTGACGTTCCACGGAGCGGCCGGAGCCGATGACGCGGAGGCCGGGGGCCCGCAGGCCGCGGAGGGGGCGCTCGACCGGCTCCTGGCAGGGCTGCGCATTCCGGCCTGACCCTTCGGGCGGACTCCCGGCGCCCTGCGGGCCGGCCGTCGGCGATCGAAGAAGGCGCGGGGCGCGACCGACCCCTCGTCGGTGCGCGGCAGCTCCTGCTCGGACCGGCGTCTCCGCCGCCCCCGTCGAGGCCCCCTCGGGGCTCTCACCGGTGCTTCTCCCGACGAGCCACGGTGCTTTTGACAACGCTTTCACCGACGCCGTTCGTCACGCCGTTCGCTCCTGGTCCGCGTGATCATTCCGGTGCTAGGGTGATGATTTTTCGCGGAATGACAGCTACCGCAGGAATGGGGTCGGGGGTGGCGCCGTGCGGCGCCGCCGGGTTGGGGGGACATGCACACGCTGCGCCCGTTGCAGGATCTCGGTCTCTCCGCGACAGCGGAGGCCGCCTATCTCGCGCTCGTGGAAGGGGGGCCGCAGACCCTGGCCGAGCTCACCGGCCGGTCGGCGCTGGCCGGCTCGCCGCTCGACGGCCTCGATGCCGCCGTCGCCGAACTCGGTGACATCGGCCTGGTGTCCCGTACGAGCGGCAGGCTGAGCGCCCAGCCGCCCCGTGCGGTGCTGGAGGCGGTCGCCGAGCGGCGCGCGCGCCAGGCCCGGATCGCCTACGAGAGCGCCACGGCCCTGTCGCAGTACTGGCTCGACCACACCGCCGGAGCGAGCTACGTCGAGGTCGTCGACACCTCCGAGCGGCGCGGGGAGGTCCAGTCGCGGGTGCACAACGGGGCCGTGTCCCAGGTGCGCGCGCTGTCGATCGGGCCGGTGGGCGGGGGCGACCGGATGCCGGAGGTCGGCCCCGGCACGCTGGACGCGCTGGACCGCGGGATCGCCTACCGGGTGGTGTACAGCGTCAACATCCTGCAGGACCCCAAGGCACTGGAAGTGGCGCACGAGTGTGCCGCCCGGGGAGAACAGGCCCGGGTCTTCCCCGATGTCGCGCTGAACCTGCTGGTCTGCGACGACCGTTTCGCCGTGGTCTCCGTCGCCGCCCCGAACCGTACGGGACACCACAGCGTCGTCGTGCAGCCGTCGGGGCTCCTGGACGGGCTGATCGGCGTCTTCGAGTCGTACTGGCAGATCGCCGTTCCGCTCCGGCCGGCCGGTGAGACCGTCACGAGCGAGGCGACCCCCGAGGGGCGGCAGCTCCTGAGCTACCTCAGCACGGGGCTGACCGACGAGTCGATCGCCCGTGAGCTCGGGGTGAGCGAGCGCACCGTCGCCCGGCGCATCGCCCGCCTCCAGGAGATGCTCGGCGCCAAGACCCGGTTCCAGCTCGGCGTCCAGGCCAGCCGTCGCGGCTGGCTGTGACCCCGGGCCGCGGCCGGGCGGCTCGCGGCGCGGGCGCGGGGCGGTGCGTGATCCGGCCCGCCCCGCGCGGGTCCTCGGCCGCCGGGGTGCTCATCGCCCCGGCGGTGCGGTGGTGACCGTTACTCGCTGTCCGGCTTGACCAGGTCGGGCAGCTTGAGCTCGAAGAGCTTGTCGAACGTGACGGCGGGCAGGATGTGGCCCTGGTTCGGCGCCTCGTTGGCCACGCCTGCCGCCCAAGTCGCCGAGTTGAGGCGCTGGTTGGGCGTGCCGTGGTGGCCGGAGCTGGTGAAGCTGCAGTCGCCGACCTGGTAGAACGACTTCTCGGCCTTGAGGACGCGGGCGGCGTTCAGCGACTCGCCGCGGGAGTGGGTCAGGTAGTACGTGCCGAACGCGTCCGCCATGAGCTCGGTGCGACGGGTGGCCTCCGCGCCGGTCAGGTCGCTCGCGAAGAGGTTCTTCTGGTACTGGACGTGGTGACCGAACTCGTGGCCCAGGATGCCGCGCGGCGCGACGTCGCCCAGGTTCACCGCGGTCATGCCCTGCAGGATGCCGTCACCCATGATGATCCGGTCCGTGATGCCGAGCGGCGCCGGGTCGTCCTTCTCGCTGTAGGCGAAGGCGTTGAAGGAGAAGATCGGGTTGGCGCCGCCCTGGAGGGCCGGCTCCGAGTCGACCAGCTCGATGAGCAGGTCGGCCAGGCCGAGGTTCTCCTCGGGAGTGTCGCCGTACAGGACGGAGAGCGTGCGGGCGAGCCGGTCCGGACTGGTGAAGACGTCCGCGCCGTGCATGGGGATCAGTTCGATGCCCGCCGAGTCGATGTCCCAGAAGCGCTTGAGGTTCTTCATCTCGGAGTTGAGCTGCTGGGTGTACTCGCCCTTGACGCCGAACGTGTTCGACGACGACTCCTTGCCGTAGATCAGCGCATCGTAAGTAGGCATGTCGAAGCCGCCGAAGAGCGAAAGGATGAAGACGGTCCACGGATCCTGGACGCCGTCGAAAAGGGAGTTGGCGTACTTCGACAGCTCGGTCGTCTGGCACTGGTAGTCGCCGGGGTTGATCACGCTGTCGCGGATCTGCTGCCATTCCGCGTTCTTCAGACCGTACTTGGCCCTGGCCGCGTCGAGACGGGTCTCCCAGTCGGCGGGCAGCTCGGCCAGGATCCGGTCGACGACGGCCTGGTGTTCCGGGTCCATGGAAGAGGTGTCGATGGAGGACTGCAGGGACCGGCTCGCCGTAGTCGTGACGCCGGTCGCGTCGGCGGCGTGTGCGGGAAGCGTCATGCCGAGGCCACAGGTCGCGGCGATCGCCAGGCTCGCTGCCACAGACAGGGTCTTCTTCACAAGGTCTCCTTTCGAGGGTGCCCGACAGGGCATCCACGGGCGACGCTCAGTCTGTAAGGCCAACTACCGGATCAAGAACAGTCGTTCACTGTCCGAAACCGGCATGTCTGGAACCTGACAATTTCATGGATCGCGTCGTGCACCCGTCGTCGACGGTCCGGTCTCTGAGTTGCAGGCGTCCGGCACCGGCACGCTGACCGATCGTTATGTGGTGCGGTGGCGGTGGCGGCGGTGAGCACGGGCGAGGTGGTGAAGCGGTTCCGCGAGGCACGGGCCCGAGAACCCCCAACGAAATGATCTTCGAGACGGCTGGATCCTTTCGCAGTCACCCGCGTGTGCCTCCGGAGCGCCGCCGGCCACCGGATGGCGTCCCGGCGAGCCGCTCGGCCAGGATGGGCGTATGACATGGACAGCACCGCAGACCGAGCGCACCGTACGGATCGGTGATCTGGCCACCGCACCCGAGCGTCGGATGCTGGAAGGCTGGCTGGACTGGCACCGCGAGACCCTGCTGGGCAAGTGCGCGGGTCTGGAACCGTCCCAACTGGCGCGAACCACCGTGGAACCGTCGGACCTCACCCTGCTGGGCCTGGTCCGGCACATGGCGGAGGTGGAACGGGCGTGGTTCCGGCGGCGCTTCGCGGGTGAAAACATCGGGAACGTCTTCGCCGACCCGGGAGACGGCGACGAGGGCATCAGGGGAGTCCACGAGACGCACGCGGCACGGGACTTCGAGAGATTCCGGGCCGAGGTCGCCGCGTCCAGGGCGGCGGCAGCCGGACACGACCTCGACGAGACGTTCATGTCCGAGCGCGGCAACCCCCTCAGCCTGCGCTGGCTCTACATGCAGATGATCCAGGAGTACGCCCGCCACAACGGGCACGCCGACTTTCTGCGAGAGCGCACGGACGGGAGAACGGGCGACTGAGCCGACGCTCCCGGTCGGCCCGTGCACAGGTCGACGCCCCCTGCACGGGCCGGTTTTCGACGTGGCGTTGTCAGCCCGCGTGCCGGGCCATCCACGCCTCGACCTCGTCCGCCGACCTCGGCAGCCCCGCCGACAGGTTCTCGTGACCGTCCTCGGTGACGACCAGGTCGTCCTCGATCCGGACCCCGATGCCGCGCCACTCCTCGGGCACGGTGAGGTCGTCCGGCTGGAAGTACAGACCGGGCTCCACGGTGAGCACCATGCCCGGCTCCAGCACGCCGTCGACGTACTCCTCGTTCCTGGCCTGCGCGCAGTCGTGGACGTCCAGGCCGAGCATGTGCCCGGTGCCCGCCATGGTGAAGCGGCGCTGAAGGCCGAGCTCGTACGCGCGGTCGGCCGGGCCCTCGATGAAGCCCCACTCGACCAGCCGGGCCGCCAGGTGACGCTGGGACGCCTCGTGGAAGTCCCGGTACGCGGCACCTGGTTTGACGGCCGCCATGCCGGCTTCCTGGGCCTCGTACACCGCGTCGTAGACCTTGCGCTGCACGGGGGAGAAGGTGCCGTTGATCGGAAGCGTGCGCGTCACGTCGGCGGTGTAGAGGGTGTGCGTCTCCACGCCCGCGTCGAGCAGGAGCAGGTCCCCCGGGCGCACCGGGCCGTCGTTGTCCGTCCAGTGCATGATCGTGGCGTGCTCGCCCGCGGCGCAGATCGAGCCGTAGCCGACGGCATTGCCCTCCAGCCGCGCCCGGCGGAAGAACGTGCCCTCGATCCACCGCTCGGACGACGCGATCGCCCCGGAGAGCTCGCCGACCACATCGGTGAACCCGCGCACGGTGGAGTCCACGGCCTTGCGGAGCTCGGCGATCTCCCAGTCGTCCTTGACGAGGCGGAGGTCGCCGAGCGCCTCTTCGAGTTCGGCGTCCCGCTCCTCGTCGGTGCTGAGGGCGGCCTCCAGGGCCGGGTCGATCCCGCGGACGATCCGGGTCGGCGTACCGGAGGCGGCGGCCAGGTCGTCGGCCGCCGTACGGACGTCCCGGCAGGGCAGGCCGAGCACGAGTTCCGACTCGGCGAGGGAGCGGCGCCGTCCCATCCACAGCTCCGCCGTGGAACCGGTCCAGAACTCGTTGTCCTCCCGGCTGTCCCGCGGCAGCTGGTAGCAGTAGGCGTCGTGGCCGCCGTCCGCGCGGGGTTCGAGGACGAGAGCGCCGTCCCGGGCCTGGTCCCCGGTCATGTGCACATAGCCCGAGTACGGCCGGAACGGGTAGGTGTCGTCGTTGGAACGGACCTTGAGATTCCCCGAGGGGACGACGAGGCGCTCGCCGGGAAAACGCGCGGAGAGCGCGGCGCGGCGGCGCTCCGCGTACGGGGCCTGCTCGTCGGGCCGCAGATCGTGCCGCTCGGTGTCCGCCCACCCCGTCCGCATCAGCGCGGACAGTTCCTCGGAGATTCCTGAGTAGAGACCGTTCTTCCGGCCCTTCGCCACGGCGTACACCTTCTTCCCAGTGGATATCCTCAGCGGCGAGGGGCAGGGCGAACCGTACGGAGAGCCCCTCGCTGCCGCCGTTCGGCGGCGGCCCCCGGAAGGTATCCCGCACCGCACGCGCTCGGCGCCCGGAAGTGCCACTGGCACGGATCGGCCACATCCCCCGTCGGAGCCGTCGACAATGAGGCACATGGCGAACGTGAAACTCGGCGAGGCACTCCGGCTTCTGGGCCTCGACCCCGCGGCGAGCCGGGTCTATCTGGCGCTGCTCGAACTGGCGCCCGCCCCGCTGAGCGCGATCGAGGCCGCGTCCGGTCTGGGCGGTGCGGAACTGGCCGAGGCGTACGGGGCGCTGGTCGACGCGGGCCTGGCCAGTGCCGCCGAGGAGGCCGACGACATGGTGGCCCCGGTCCCGCCCACCGCGGGCCTGGAGATCCTCGCCCGGCACAGGGAGGCCGAGATCGAGGAGTCGCGCATCACCGTCGGGGGCGCGTTCGAGTCGTTCCGGCGGCAGCGGCTCGCCGCGTACAACGACAATCTCGTCGAGGTCGTCACGGGCGAGGCCATCGGCCCCAGGATGCGGCACGCCTGGGCGAGCGCCCGGGAACAGATCCGGCAGTTCGAGTCACCGCCGTACTTCCCCCTGCCCGGAGCCACGGACGACGCGCTGGCCACGCTCGCCCGTGGCGTGACGCAGCGCGTCGTGTACTCGCGGGAGTCGCTGGAGCATCCGGGCCGCCTGAAGAACGCCATCGAGCCGTGCATCAAGGCCGGCGAACAGGCCAGGGTCATGTCGTCGGTACCGGTCAAACTCGTGATCATCGACGAGGCGTACGCACTCGTGTCGTTGTCGATCAAAGAGGCCGACGTGCACAACACCATGCTGGTCGTGCAGCCGTGCGGCCTGCTCTCCGCCCTCATCGCCCTGTTCGAGCAGTCCTGGCCGAATGCCCTGCCGTTCCACGGCCGCACCATCCGGCCGGGCGGCCTGCCCCCGGCCGACCGCCGACTGCTGTGGCTCCTCGCGGGCGGCGCGAGCGACGACGTCATCGCCCGTGAACTGGGAATCAGCCGCCGCACCCTGTTCCGCCGCCTGCAGATCCTGATGGCCCGGCTGGGGGCCGCGAACCGCTTCCAGATGGCCTTGCAGGCACAGCGCTCCGGCTGGTTGTGACCGGCACGTCCGCCCCGGGTCCGGGTCCGGGACCGGGACCGGGTCACGGGCTCTGGGCAACCACGGCGCCCCGCACGAACCGCCGAAGGTGCGCGCGCACCGTCCCGGGCCGCTCCAGCCAGGGTTCGTGCCCGGCGTTCTCGATCCGCGTCAGCGGAAGACCGAGCCGATGCGCGAGCGATTCGAGAGCCGCCATGGGGCGGGGATCCTCGGCCCCGCCGAGGAGTTCCGTCCGGGCGGGCAGACACGCGCGCAGCTCGGCAAGGTGCTCGTCGAGCGGGTCCGCGCGTCCTTCCCCGCCGAGCTCGTCGTTCATGGCCCAGTTGACGGGGCGACGGTACCGGGCATCCCGCGCGGCCCGGCGCCGGCCGCGTACGGGATCCGCATGGTCGGTGAACCAGGCCAGTGTGAGCAGTTCGACCTCCTGCTCCTCCGTGCGGCACGGCAACTCCTCCAACGCGTGGAGCCGCTCCCGCTGCGCCACGGACATGCGGCGCTCGCGCTCCGCCCGGTACCCGGTACGCCAGTCACCGACGAACGGTCCGCACATCAGCAGCATCGCGGCAACCCGCTCGGAATGCGCCAGACAGAACCGGCTCGCCAGGTCGGCACCGTAGGAGTGCCCGATCAGCACGGCCCGGGGCGCGCCCCAGGCGTCGAGCAGTTCGGCGAGATCGTCGACATGCCGGGCGAGGCGATGGCGGCCCCGCCACACGGACCGGCCCGTGCCACGCTGGTCGTACCGGTACACGGGCGCGAGATCCGCGACCATGGGGGCGACACCGCCCAGATAGTCCGGCAGACCCGGACCGCCGTGGAGCATGACCACGGGCAGCAGCCGCGCGGTGTCCCCCAGGGCCGTCCAGTGCAACCGCGCCCCGTCACTCGTCGACACGAGGCCCTGCGTCTTCGTCAAGGTCACCGCAGAGAACCTACCGGTTGTCGTCGAGGCTCCGCCGAAGTTCGAGGAACCGGACCGGACGACTTCCCGGGCCCCGCTCCGGGGCTCCGGGTGTACATCGGGCCGGTCGTCGCAGGAGGGGCCGGTCACCCTGGCCCGTCCGTCCGTCCGAGCGCCCTCTAGTATCATGTGGCGTTTTGCCGTCGGACACCGATGCCTGCCCGGCCGGGTCCGCCGCCCAACGCCCGCGACGTCCGCCGCACAGCGGTGGGGTCGGGTATCGAGCAGTCGAGGAGAGGAACGTTCATGCGTGCTCGGAACATCGGCGCGGCCGCCGCAACGGCATTGGCACTGGTGGCTGCCCGCGACCTCGTCCAGAAGAAGCACGCACTGCTCAGAAACTTCCCCGTGATCGGACACGCCCGGTACCTGCTGGAGACGATCGGGCCGGAGCTGCGGCAGTACGTCGTGACGTCCAACGAGGAGGAGCGCCCGTTCAGCCGCGATCAGCGCACCTGGATCTACGCGTCGGCGAAGGAGGAGAACAACTACTTCGGGTTCGGAACCGACGTGGACGTCGAGCACGTGCAGGGGCACGCGTACCTGAAGCAGCGCACGTTCGCCGGCACGCTGCCCGACCTGCACGACCCGCAGGCCCCGCTGCCCTCGGCCAAGGTGCTGGGCGGCCCGCGCGGGCGCGCCAGGGCGTTCCGGCCGGCGAGCGTCGTGAACATCTCGGCGATGAGCTTCGGATCGCTGTCCGGCGCGGCCGTCACGGCGCTCAACAAGGGCGCGGCGCTGGCCGGCGCCATGCAGAACACGGGCGAGGGCGGCCTCTCGCCGTACCACCGCAACGGCGGCGACCTCGTCCTCCAGATCGGGACGTCGTACTTCGGCTGCCGCAACGAGGACGGCACCTTCAACCTCGACAAGCTCAAGGACGTGGTCGCCGGAGCCCCGGTCAAGGCGATAGAGATCAAGCTCTCCCAGGGCGCCAAGCCGGGGCTCGGCGGGATGCTGCCGGGCGCGAAGGTGACCCCCGAGATCGCCGAGATCCGCGGCATCCCGGCCGGCAAGGACTGCGCCTCGCCCTCTCGGCACACCGCGTTCCACGACGTCGACTCGATGCTCGACTTCGTGGAGCTGATCGCCACCGAGACCGGTCTGCCGGTCGGGATCAAGAGCGCCGTGGGGGAGATGGGCTTCTGGGAGGAGCTGGCCACGCTGATGGCGCGTGGGGACCGCGGGGTCGACTTCGTGACCATCGACGGCGGCGAGGGCGGCACCGGGGCGGCTCCCCTGATCTTCACCGACTCGGTGTCGCTGCCGTTCCGGATGGGTTTCTCCCGCGTCTACGGCACGTTCGCCGAGCGGGGGCTGACCGACGACCTCACCTTCATCGGCTCCGGCAAGCTCGGCCTGCCCGAGAACGCCGCCGTCGCCTTCGCCCTGGGTGTCGACATGATCAACGTCGCCCGCGAGGCGATGCTGTCCATCGGCTGCATCCAGGCGCAGAAATGCCACACCGACAAGTGCCCCACCGGCATCGCCACCCAGAACCCGTGGCTGGTGCGCGGCGTCGACGCGCCCTCGAAGGCCACCCGGGCCGCTGTCTACCTGCGCACCCTGCGCAAGGAACTGCTGAAGGTCTCGGGAGCCGTCGGCGTCGCCCACCCGGCGCTCATCACCACCACCGACATCGAGATCATGAACGGCGACTACGACGCCCGCACCCTGGCGAGCGTCTACGGCTACAAGGACGGCTGGGGCGAACTCGGCCCGGAGCTCGCCCAGGAGATCACCGCACTGCTCACCGCCGGACCGGACCCTCTTCGGAAGCCGGCCGGCTGACGCGTGACGAGTGGCCGCCGGTGAGCAGCCGGGCGGCCGGGCAGTGGACGGAAGGCTCCACGGGTGTCGGCCCGTGGAGCCGCCCAGCCGGGCGGGACTTTCGAAGAACGCCCTAACGGAGCCCGTAGTAGAGGGAGTTGTGGGCGGTGTCCGGAAGGTACAGCACGTCCTTGCCGTCCGAGTCCTGGCGCACCGCGAGCCGGTCCGCGCTCACGCCCGGCGCGGCGGACTGCGAGGTCCAGGCCCCGTCCGCGGACTGGGTCGCGGCGAAGACCCGGTCGGTGCCGGAGGAGGTCACGTAGTACACCCGCTTGGTGTCCGTCGCGTTCCAGGTGATGCCGAGGGCCGCGGCGGTCTGGCCACCGGCGTACACGGTCTTGCTGACCCAGCTGCTGCCGCTCGGATAGGCGTAGTACACGCGGAAGTTGCCGCCGCTGTCGGCAGAGCGGTAGCGGTAGGCGACCTTCGGGGCGGATCCGTCGAGGGTGAGCTTGGCGCTCTGCACCGCCGGGCCCGTGTAGGCGTTGTCGATGCTCCACTCCTCGCCCGCGGTGAGGTCCTGGATCACGTCGGAGGTGGCGGGCGTCACCGGGGTGGTGACACCCGCGCCCGTGCTGTCGGCGAAGGCGCCGGTCGCCGGGTCGTAGCGCAGGTAGGACAGCTGGTGGCGGAACCCGGTCGCCGGGGCCTTGGCCCACTCGTACAGCAGGTGCACGCGCCCGGCGGCGTCCACCGCCAGGTCGTCGGGGTACACGGAGCGGTTCAGCGCCCCGGCGAAGGTGGCGACCACGCTCCAGCGCGCCGCGGCGTTGTCCCAGCGGTACAGCTTGCCGGGGCGCTGGTCGGCGCCGGAGCCGACCCGGGCGGCCAGGTACAGATCGCCGTTGGGCGCGGTGGTCACGACCGGGTAGGTGATGCCCACGCCCTGGTCGGGCAGTTCGGCCGCGTGGTCCGTGACGTCGGTGCCGGGGGCCTCGGTGCGGAAGTAGCGCCAGGCGTTGGCGTGCATGGAGGCGAACACGTGCAGGCGTCCGCTGCCGTCGCGCGCGACGGAGGGCTGGTTGTGGCCGTTGTCGTCGGGGAATTCGGCCTGCTGCCCGGTGCTGTCGAGCAGTGGCAGACGGCTCCAGACCCCGTCGGGGTCGCGCCGCGCGATGGCCGGGCGGTGCGTGGCGGCCGTCGCGCCGGGCTCGTTGAAGGCGAAGTACGTGTACTGGCCGCGGCCCTTGTACGTGGCGACCGGCGTCCACCAGGCGGCCTGGTTCGACGAGTCCATCGCGTACGGGACCTTCTCGATCACCGTCGCCGAGGCCGCCGCGCCCTGCGTGCTGTCGGCGTGGGCGGCCGGCAGGGCAGTGAGCAGGGCGGCCAGGGCCGCGGCCGAGGCGGCGTACGCGCGTGCCGTGGGACGTCGCAAGGTGGGCTCCTTCGCGGGCGGTGGGGTGAGGCGGACGGGAGCGGTCCCGCGGACCGGTCCGCTCCCTCCGTTGCGCCGGGAGCCTACAGCGGATCCCGGATCATGAATAGAAGTTGCACAATGCGGATTTGAAGTACGTACTGAGGAATGCGAGTGCGGCAAAAGCGGGAGGGTCCGGTGCGGACCGAAACGGCCTGCACCGGACCCTCGCACCGGCACCCAGCAGCACCGGCCCCCTGGTGTCGGACACCCTCGCACCGGACCTCCGGTGCCGGACTCCCGCACCGGACCCCTGGGGCTGCTGGGTGCCGGTGTTTCAGCGCTTGATGAGGTCGGTGACCTCCTCGGCGGCCTTCTTCATCGCGTCCTTCGGCTTCGACCTGCCGACCAGGACGGCCTGGACCTGCTTGGCCACGGCCTCCTCGATCTGGGCGTTCTGCGCGAACTGCCAGAACGGGCTGCCGGTCGCCGTGTCGGTGATCTTCTCGGTCCACTCGGCGGTGAAGGTGTCCTGGGCGACCTTCGGGTCGGCCAGGCCCGCGGTGGTGGACGGCGGCAGGGCGCGGGCGGCGAAGTACTCGGTGGTGGTGGCGCGGTCGGAGGTGGCGTGCAGTGCGAACTCCGTCGCCGCGTCCTGCCCCTTGCCCTTGACGATCGCGATCACACCGCCCCACAGCAGTGCCTGCGGCTTGTCACCGGCGCGCAGCACCGGGCGCTTCATCGGCTGCATCGCGTCGGCCAGCGTCTTGTCCTTGGACTGGGCCGCGGTCACGCCCTTGCCGATGATGGCGTCGTCGTAGAAGGCGGCCTTGCCCTGTCCGAACAGGGCACGGGCGTCGAAGCGGTCCACGTCCGCGGCGATCAGCTTCTCGTCGTGCAGCTTCTTGTACCAGGTGACCGCGTCGACGGAGGCGTCGTCGCCGATGGTGACCTTGTTGCCCTCCAGGAGCGTGCAGCCGAAGGTCTGCATCCACGGGAAGATGTCCTTGAGCTGCGCGACCTTGGTGGCCGCCGCGTAGGGCACGACGCCGCCGCCCAGCCCCTTCAGCTCCCGCAGCGCGTCCTCGAACTCCTCCACGGTGGTGGGGTGCTTCTTGATGCCGGCCTTCGCGAGGAGCTTGGAGTTGGCGATCACACCGATCGAGCCGGTGTTCCACGGCAGGCCGTACTGCTTGCCGTCGTACATGCCGCTGTTCAGCGCCACGTTCGTGTAGCCGCCCTTCAGGGCCGTCGAGCTGAGGTCGGCGAGCTTGCCCATCTGCGCCACCGCGGCGAGCCAGGCGATGTCGAGGTGCACCGCGCCGGTGGTCTCCCCGCCGCCGAGCTTGAGGGTCAGCTGGCTCAGGTACTCGTTGTAGGGGTACGAGACCGCGCGGATCTTGGAGCCCTCGGCCTTCTCCCACGCCTTGATGATCTTCTCGATCGCGGGCTTGGCGGCCTCCTCGTTGAGCGACCAGGAGGTGAAGTCGAAGTCCTTGGACTTCGTGTCGCCTCCGTTGGAGGAGGAGCCGGCGCCGGACGGCGCGCAGGCGCCCAGCACGCCGGCGCCGGCCACACCGAGCGCGCCGATGCCGAACATGCGCAGCGCACCGCGCCGACTGATGCCAGAGGTGGTCATGGTGTCTCCATGGGGGAGTGGGCGGAAAGAAGAGAGGGAAGCGGACGGGGCGGGGCGGATCCCGCGGGACTCAGCTCTTGACCGAGCCGGCGGTCATGCCGCCGACGAGGTAGCGCTGGAGGAACATGAAGGCGATGACCACCGGGATCGACACGATGAGCGAGGCGGCCATCAGCTCGGGCCAGGCGGTCTGGAACTCGCCGATGTAGGTGGAGACGAGGCCGGGCGGCAGGGTCTGCTTCTCCTTGTCGGCCAGCGTGACGGCGAAGATGAAGTCGTTCCAGCCGCGGACGAAGGCGAACAGACCGGCGGCGATCATGCCGGGCGCGGCCAGCGGCGCCACGACGGAGTGCAGCGTCCGCCACCGGGAGGCGCCGTCGATGGACGCCGCCTCCAGCAGGGCGTCGGGGATGGTGTCGAAGATGCCCTTCAGCATCCACACGCACAGCGGCATCGTGAACGTGGTGAAGGACAGCACCAGGGCGGTGTACGTGTTCAGCAGCCCGAAGCCGGAGAACACGGCGTACAGCGTCACCAGCAGGAGCGCCTGGGGGAACATCTGGGAGGCCAGCACCAGGTGCATCAGCGAGCGCCGCCCGCGGTAGCGGAACTTGGAGAACGAGTAGCCCATGTACGTGGCGACGACCACGCTCAGCACGGCGGTGATCGAGGCCACGATCAGGGAGTTGACCAGGTACGTGATCAGCTGGTCGTTCTCGGCGAGGGCCGTGAAGTTGCCGAAGGTGATGTCGGTGGGGATCAGCTTCGGCGGGAACTGGAAGGTCTGCTCGGGGCTGCTCAGGGCGGTGGCCAGCAGCCAGTAGACCGGCAGCATCCCGAAGGCGCCGATCACCAGGACCGCCGTCCAGGCGGCGATCCGCGAACGCAGCAGGTCCTTGCGGATCCGGCGCCGCGAGGTGCGCCCGGCCGACGTCCGGTGCCGGCCGGTGCCCGACAGCGGGGTGGTGGAGGTCGTGGAGGTCATCGGGCGTCGCCCTTCCGCTCGGTGATCCTGAGGTAGACGGCGACCAGGAGCAGCAGAAGCAGCATCCACAGGCCGCCCAGCGCGGTCGCCCGGCCGATGTCGAAGCCCTTGAAGGCGGTCTGGTACACGGCGGTCGCGAAGGTCTCGGTGGCACCGGCCGGGCCGCCGCCGGTGAGCACGTAGATGGTGTCGAAGTGCTGGAAGTTCCAGATGAACTCCAGCAGCAGCACGATCGAGGCGACACCGCGCACCTGCGGCCAGGTCACGGCGAAGAACCGCCGGACGGAGCCCGCCCCGTCCATGGAGGCCGCCTCATGCAGCTCCCTGGGCACGGTCTGCAGGCCGGCCAGGAGCATCACCATCATCCAGGGGAAGCTCGCCCAGGTCTTGGTGACGATGACGGCGAGCATGGCGGTGCCGGGCTGGCCGAGCCAGGAAACGGACTCCTCGATGATCCCGGCCTTCATGAGGATGCCGTTCAGCACGCCGTAGTTCGCGTTGAAGATCCACATCCACAGGAAGGAGACCACCACGCCCGGGATCACCCACGGGAACAGGAACAGGCCGCGCAGGAAGCCGCTGCCCTTCAGCCCCGAGTTCAGCGCGAGCGCGAGCGCGAAGCCGATCACGAAGGGGACGACCGTCGCGCCGACGGTGAAGACCAGCGTCTGCTTCAGGATCGTGAGGAAGTCGCCGTCCAGCCAGTGGGCGAAGTTGTCCAGGCCGACGAACTCGCGGCCCGGAAGGCGCAGGTCCTGCTTGAAGAAGCCCGTGAACAGCGCCGACAGCAGCGGATAGATGATGATCGTCGCGAACAGGGCGATCCCCGGCGCGGTCAGCAGCAGTGCGAACGCTCCGTTGGAGAGCCGGCCGCCAGCCCGCTCGCGGCGTGGAGCGGCCTTGTGGGGAGGTGCGGCCGTACTCATGGGTGTGTCCTCTCGAACGGGGCGGGAGCGGTGGTGCAGGGCATGGCACGCCGGGCCGCGCGCCGGCAGGCGGACGCGGCATGGCCGGGCGTGAGCGGCGGACCGCCCCGTCCCCTGTCCCGGCCGGGCTCCTGTGTGAATGCCATGCATGCTCCATTGAACGCAAGTTGCAGCATGCGGGATCGTTCTCCATATCGCGCGGCGACGTCAACCCTTTTGGCCGGTGAACGCCGGTTCCATGCAGGACCGGCGACATCGCCGAGCAGGCCGAACCTGCCCGTCGGCCCACGGCGGCGGCGTCGTTGGCTGTGCCGGAAATCTACAGCACATCCCACTGACTGAATAGTGGTTGCACAATATGCATGTGATGTACGTTCAAGGCTGCTCCGCTACGCCGGAGAGTACTCGAGCTTCACATCAAGGAGGCCGCACCGTGCGGGAAGAAGAGGCCCACTACGACATCGCCGTCATCGGCGGCGGCCTGGCCGGAACCTGTGCGGCCATCGCCGCCGCCCGGCTCGGCCGACGCGTCGCCCTGGTCAACAACCGACCCGTCCTGGGCGGCAACGCCAGCAGCGAGATCCGCGTCTGGGTCTGCGGCGCCACCGCACACGGCGTCCACCGCTGGGCCCGCGAAACCGGCATCATGGGCGAGCTGTACACCGAGAACCAGTACCGCAACCCCGAAGGCAACCCCTACTACTGGGACCAGGTCGTCCTCGACGCCGTCCGGGCCGAGCCGAACATCGACCTGTACCTCAACACCGACGTACGGGAAGCCGACGCGACCGGCCCCGACGACGCACGCACGATCCACTCCTGCACCGGCTGGACGATGGGCTCAGAACGCCGCATCACCTTCCACGCCCAGCAGTTCCTCGACTGCACCGGCGACGGCCTGCTCGGCCACCTCGCCGGCGCCCACCACCGCATCGGCCGCGAAGCACAATCGGAGTTCGGCGAACCCTGGGCCCCCGAGGAAGCGGACCGGGCCCTGCTCGGCTCCACCATCCTCTTCCACACCAAGGACACCGGCCGCCCCGTCAAATTCGTCCCGCCCACCTACGCCCGCGACCTCGCCACCACCCCCATCCTGCGCAACCGCGTCCTGCGCACCGGCGACAACGGCTGCGACTACTGGTGGATCGAATGGGGCGGTGAACTCGACACCGTCCACGACAACGAACGCATCCGCGACGAGCTCCAAGCCGTGATCATGGGCATCTGGGACCACATCAAGAACTCCGGCGAGTTCCCCGACGCCGAAAACCTCACCCTGGAATGGGTCGGCAGCCTCCCCGGCAAACGCGAGTACCGCCGCTTCCTCGGCGACCACGTCCTCACCCAGCAGGACATCCTCGAACAACGACAGTTCACCGACCGCGTCGCCTTCGGCGGCTGGTCCGTCGACCTCCACCCCGTACAGGGCATGTACGCCGACGAACCCGGCGCCCGCCAGCGCTACGCCGACGGCATCTTCCACATACCCCTGCGCTCCCTGTACTCCGTCAACGTCACCAACCTCCTGTTCGCCGGACGCAACATCTCCGCCACCCACGTCGCCTTCGGCGCCACCCGCGTCATGGCCACCTGCGCCACCCTCGGCGAAGCCGCGGGCACGGCCGCCGCACTGTGCACCACCGAGAACCTCACCCCGCGCGAACTGGCCACCAAGCACCCCGACCTCGTACGCCACACCCTCCTGCGCCAGGACGCCTCCGTCATCGGCCTCGCCGACGACGACCCCCACAACCTCGCCCGCACCGCCCGTACCAGCGCCTCCTCGCACCAGAACCACCTGGCCGCCGAACCCGCACCCGGCACACCCGGCGAACCGTACCCACTCACCCGCGACCTCGCCCTGCTGCTCCCCGCGGACCCCGCGCTCGACACGGTCGACCTGCTCGTCCACGGCGCCCCCGGCCGGCCGAGCGAACTCACCGTGGAACTGTGGGGCACCGGCCGCCCCGAGAACGCCGTGCCCGTCGACCACCTGCTCACCACCACCGTGACCGCACCGGCCGACGGCCCCCACTGGGTCACCGCCCGCCTCGACCACCGCCCCGACAGCCCGCACAACGTGGTCCTGATCGTGCGCGCCTGCCCCGATACGGCCCTGGTCCTCCTCCCCGAACGCACCGACGGCGTCCTCGCCCTGCGCAGCAGGGCCGAAGGGGACGCCGCCGTCGATCACGACATCCCGGAAGAAGAGGGCCAGCGGGTGCTGGAATGGCAGGCCCGCGGCCTGCGCCGCCAGACCTTCGCCTTCCGTGCGACCCCGGACACCGCCGCCTTCCTGCCCGAACGGGCCGTCGGCGGGTACCAGCGCCCCTACGGCGGGCCCCAGATGTGGTCCTCCCGGCCACTGCCCGACCCCGACCGGGCCGCGCAGTGGCTGCGTCTGGACTGGGACGAGGAACAGCAGCTCACCGAAACGCGCGTGGTGTTCGACGACGACGTCGACGAATACCTCAACAACCTGCACCGCCACCGCACCCCGTTCGAGATCATGCCGGAGCTGGTCCGCGACTACCGCATCCAGAGCCGCGAGCCCGACGGCACCTGGCACACCCTGCTGACGGTGACGGACAACCGCCGCCGCCACCGCGTGCACCGGCTGCACGGCGCCGACGGCACCCCCGTACGCACCGACGCGCTGCGGCTCGTGGTGGACGCGACGCACGGCGCACGGCACGCCCACGTGATCGCGTTCAAGGCATACGGCGCACAGCCGGCAGGCGGGGAACGGCAGGTGGGCGACAGCAGGTAGGCAAAAAGGGGCCCGGTGGAGGCGGAAAGCCTCCACCGGGCCCCTCGGCCGGCGGCCCGGAGAAGCGCCGGGCCGCCGGACCGGATCAGAGGGCGCCGAGCGCCTGGCTGATGAGGTCGGCGGCCTCGATGACCTCACGGGTCAGGGTCAGACGCTGCCCCTCGGCCTCGGTGCGGCTGCCGAGAAGAGACGTGGGCCCCCACAGGGAGATGGCGGCGACCACCTCACCCGAGGCGTCCCTGACCGGTGCGGCCAGGGAAGCACGCCCCAGGGCACGCTCCTCGGCCTCGACGGCGTAACCGGTGCGGCGGACGGTGTCGATCTCACCGTCGAGAAGATCATGACTGGTGGTCGTGTACTCGGTGTGCGCCGCCAGCGGCTCGGGAAGCAGTCTGCGGCGCTCCTTGGGCGTCAGCCCCGTGAGCAGGCACTTGCCGATGCTGGTGGCATGCAGCGGAGCACTGTGCCCGGCCTGCGTGTACGACTTCGGAGCGCGGGCCCCCTCGAAGTTGCACAGGAACATCAGCTCGGTACCGCGGCGGATGGCGACGTTGGCCCCGAGGCCGGTGCGGGTGGCAAGGTCCTGAAGCACCATGCGGGCGGCCCGGTGGACGGGATGACGGTTGAGAGCCGTGGCGGCGAGCGGAAGGATGCCGAGACTGAGCCGGTAGAGATTGCTGACCGGATCGCGTTCGACCATGTCGAGACGCTCAAGAGTGGACAGAAGACGGGACGTGGTGGAGGACCCCAGCCCGGTGAGCTCGGCGACATCGGAGACGCGCAGTTCAGCACGGCCGGAGTCGAGTGCGCGCAGCACCGAGACCGCTCGTTCGACACTCTGGTTCGTCCCGACGTCGGTCGCCCGAGTAGCCATGACCCTCCTTATTTTGCAAATCGCTTGCATAATCTGCATCAGCATACCGCGTCAACCCGGGCCCCGTTCCGGAAAACCGCCAGCCCGCAGCCGGAACAAATACAGCCCGCACACCACCCCGCACAAGGCCTCCGAAGCCGAATCGGAACCGGACCCGGAGCCGGGATCAGGGGCGGAGCCGGAGCCGGGACCAGGGGCGGAACCGGAGCCGGGGCCGGGGCCAGGGCCGGGGCCGGGAGGCCGAGGGTGGCGGCGAGCGAGGGCCGTCCGCCACCCGCCGCCGGCGCAGGAGGCTCCCGTACGTTGTGCAGGTGATTGCCTGCACAACTGGAGCATGAGCCTCGATGCGAGAGCGATGGACTCGGCCTTCAAAGCACTGGCCGACCCCACCCGACGACTCCTGTTTCGACCGTCTGCACGAACACAACGGCCAGACGCTGCGCGAACTGTGCGAACGCCTGGACACGGCGCGCCAGTCGGCGACACAGCATCTCGACATTCTGCTGAGGGACCTCATCACCGGCCTTGCGGAAGTGGAGCTGCCCGGCCGCACGAAGCAGCTCCTGGCACTGCTGCCCGAAAGCGCCGGGGCCGAAGCCGCAGCCTGAGCCCTCCGGGTACGGCGACGGACAGCCCACAACCCGTAGGTGCCGCCCAGGAGTTCACCCCCGACCACCCACTCCTCAACGGGTGCGGACGCGCGGAGAAGACCCGATATGCTTCTTCGGCTCTTCGACTCTTCGACTGAGGAGCGCAACGTTCTCTGCGACGAATGGAACAGATCCCGGGCGAAAGCATCTTCCCGGCAGATCGGCGCTCTTCGCTTGTCTGGTCAAGCCTCGGACACCCACACTCGCGAAGGCGCGAGGTAACCGGAAGGGGCCTCATGGCTTCGCGACCGCAGCTCCCCGAAGCGTTCCACAGCGCCGTCGACCGCTTGGCAGGCCAGGATACGGGCGCCCGCCATTCCGCGTTGCTCGAACTGGAGACGCTGGCCATGGAGGACTCCTCGTGGCGGCAGAGCGTGGTGGATGCGATCTGCGATTACCTGCGCGGGCCGGAGGCGGAGGGCGATCCGGGGACGAAGGGTCATCCGGATGCGGAGGGCGAGCAGGAGGTGGAGGACGAGCAGGACCGTGAGACGCGGCGGGAAGCGCTCCGGATTCTGGCCTCCCAGCTGCGCGTTTTCCCGGAAGGCTCCGGAGAGGATCCCCATGACACCGGGATTCCGGAGGGTTTGCAGGTGGATCTCTCCGGCGCCGAGCTCAGGGACGCGGATTTCAGCGGGTGTCTTTTCGGCGAGGCATCCTTCGCGGACGCGTTGTTCAGCGGCCAGTGTGTCTTCGACGATGCGCAGTTCACCGGAGAGGCGCAGTTCCAGTGCGCGCTCTTCTCCTCCGACGCAAGGTTTTCGAGGGTACGGTTCGGCAGCTGGGCTGTTTTCGGCCGCGCTCGATTCCATGGTCGAGCCGATTTCGACGGGGCCCGCTTTCAGGAGACCGCCTGGTTCGGGCGCGGTGAGGAATCGATTGGTGAGGAGGACGAGGCGGCGTGGGAGGCCTTGGAGAAGAGAAGGTCGCTTCCCTGGGCAGAGGTGAACGAGGACGACCCGGAGTGGCCGTACGGTGTTCTCTGCGATGAGTACCAGTCTTGGGAGGAGGGCGGTGACGGAGCGCGTTTCAACGGTGAGGCGTCCTTCCGGGATGCCGGATTCGAGGACGCCGCCTGGTTCTGGAAGGCGCGTTTCGGCGGCCGATCACTGTTCCGGCGTGCGGCGTTCGCCGGCCGCGTACACCTGGACCACCCCTCCGTCGATCTTGCCGATGCCCGGGTGGTCAGCTCCGACGCAGATGATGAGCAGCGCTGGCCTTTCGGCTGGACGGTGAGTTTCGAACGCGGAGGCGGAGGCGAGAACGAGGCGGAACACCAGGGGCGCCTGGTGCCCGATCCTGCCGCCCACGCGTACTCTCGTCAGCTCGCCGATCCGGACCCCGCCGTACGTCTCTCCGGCTTGCGCGCCCTCGAAGGTCTCGGCGATGCCGAACCCGGGCTCAGGCAACGGGTGGCCGACACCCTGTGCGAGTACCTGCGGACGCCCCTGGCGTTCGACGTGACCGCTCGGCCGGAAGCCCTCACCGCCGACCAGGCCCAGGAGTTGCGCGCCCGGCGCACTGCGCAACGAATCCTCGCCGACCGCACGCACCGGTCGGCGGAAACGCGCTGGGAGGGAATCTCTCTGGGACTTTCCGGTGCCACGCTGATCGACTTCGACCTCAGCAGATGTCACCTGGGGTACGGAGACTTCTCCGGAGCCCAGTTCCATGGAGCAACCACATTCGAAGAGGCGGTGTTCAGCGAGGGCGCTGATTTCTGCATCCGAGGCACCCACTCGGGGCGCGCATCCTTCCACGGAAACGCCACTTTCACCGGAGTCCGGTTCGAGGACGTGCTGCGGGGCGTGGGAGACATGATGGGGCGGGGTCTCCAGGGATGCATATTCCATTCTCCGGCCGTCGACATCCCCTGAACAGGCTGATCCAGCAGGAGACGACCCACCCGCCGGGCCGGGGCCTGCCTTCCCGGTCGGGGCGCCGATCCGGCCGCACAAGAACGAGGGCGCGCCGCAGGTTTTCCCGTGGCGCGCCTTCTCGTTGGCCCCTCCGGGTTTCGGCTGAAAAGGTCGGTTCGAGGGGATGAACCGACAGGGCCGAGGCCTTTCCCCGCCCGTCGGCCCCGTCGGCCCCGTCGGCCCCGTCGGCCCCGTCGGCCCCGTCGGCCCCGTCGGCTCTGCCTATATCGCCGCCCCTGAGGTGTTCCCTTCCGGCACCGTCCGGGCGGTGCTCACCCGGTGTTGCCCTGGCGTGCGTAGTGGCGGGAGGCCTTGGCGCGGTTGCCGCAGCCCGCCATGGAGCACCAGCGGCGGGTGCCGTTCTTGGACACGTCGTAGAAGTGCAGGATGCAGGCGGGGTTGGCGCAGGGGCGCAGGCGCTCGGGCCGGTCGTCCAGGAGGTGGAGATAGCTGGATGCCGCCGTCCATGCCGGCATCCAGGACGGGTCGTCGACCTCGGTGACGGTCCGCGGCCCTTCCGGGCCCAGGACGCGACGCAGCCTGCCGTGGGCGAGTACCTCGTTGAGCGCTCTCCGCGCCCGATCGGACGGTGGGGCGGCGTCGACGAGCGCGTCCAGGGCGGCGCGGGTCCCCAGGAGGTTGGTCAAGGTGGGGTCGTCGGCGGCGACGCGATGGTCGTCGAACATCGCGGCGACGGCGGGTGAGGCGAGCCAGCTTGCCAGACCGTCGAGGGAGTCGAGCAGGTCGTGCCGCCCGGCGGCGTCGATCCATCGGGTGTTCAGCAGATCGACCGCGAGCGGCTCACCGATCAGCGGTCGCGGGTCGGCTTCGGCGGGGCCCGGCACAGGCACTCCTTCGGTCGTGGGTGGGTGCACTCCTCAACGCTAACCGGTCACGGAGCTTTCGGTGGTTGACGCTCTCGGTTTCTAACCATTGAAGTCGCATTCAACGGTTACGAACTGTCGGTGACCCCTATCGAAAGCGTGGGATGACATGAGCAAGGCGCAGCAGTTGCAGACCGGTCACGTGGGTCTGAACGTCACCGACCTGGAGCGATCCCTGGCCTTCTACCGCGAGGTCTTCGACTTCGAGGTGATGGGGGAGGGCAAGGAGGACGACCGGCGCTGGGCCTTCCTCGGCCGCGAGGGCCGGCTGATCGTGACCCTCTGGCAGCAGAGCCAGGGCGCCTTCGACACCGGCAGGCCGGGCCTGCACCACCTGTCCTTCCAGGTGGAGACCATCGACGAGGTCAACGCGACCGCCGAGGTCCTGCGTACCCTCGGCGCCGAGTTCGCCTACGACGGCGTGGTGCCGCACGGCGAGGGCGCCACCTCCGGAGGCATCTTCTTCACCGACCCGGACGGCATCCGGCTGGAGATCTACGCACCGACCGGCGCCGACCCCGCTGCCGCCCCGACGCCCGCCGCCCCCACCTGCGGGTTCTTCTAGGGTCCCTTCCCTCTCGTGGCGCGCCACGGCCCGCGTGCCGGGCGCGCCACGCCCCCAGAGCACTTCTGAAAGGAGCCGTGCCCGTGTACCACCGAGGAGAGACGGCGGTGCAGCAGCGCGCCGGCCTTGCGGACCAGGCGGAATTCTCCCAGGGCGGCATCAGGAGGACCGTGCCCGAGGTGGCCGCCGACTTCCTTGCCGAGCAGCCGATGATCATCGTCGGTGGGACAGACGCCGGGGGCCGGATCTGGGCCACCCAGCTCACCGGGGCACCGGGCTTTTTGCGAGTGCCCGACCCCGACGTCCTCACCGTCGCCGCGCTGCCCCACCGGGACGACCCGCTCGCCCCGCTCCTGCGGACGGCCGCCGCCCCCGTCCAGGTCGGCATGATCGCCATCGAACCCGCCACCCGGCGCCGCATGCGCCTCAACGGACGGGCCCGCACCACGGAGCACGGTCTGCGCGTCGACCTCGACCAGGTCATCGCCAACTGCCCCAAGTACCTCCAGAAACGCACCAGTCACCTCGCCGGGGAGGAGAGCGCCTCGGCAGGACCCACCACCGTCGACAGCACTGCCCTGACCCGTCGCCAACAGGAGGCCGTCTCCCGGGCGGACACCTTCTACATCGCCACCGGCGACGACCGCGGAGCCATGGACGCCTCGCACCGCGGCGGCAACCCCGGCTTCGTGCAGGTACTCTCGCCCACCCGCCTGCGCTGGCCGGACTACACCGGCAACGCCATGTTCCTCACCCTCGGCAACCTCCTGCTCAACCCCGCCGCAGGGCTGCTCTTCCCCCACGGGCAGGACGGTGCGCTGCTCCACCTCTCCGGCACCGCCCGCACCGTCTGGGACGCCGAGGAGACCGCCCGGGTCCCCGGCGCGCAACGGCTGGTCGAGTTCTCCGTCGACGCCGTACGCGAGGTCACGGGCGCCTCCGCCCTGCGCTGGGGCGAACCGGCCCACTCCCGCTTCAACCCCCCGGTGCGCTGAGCACCCGGGCAGGCCCCGAGCGGCCCGCGCCCGCGCCCGACCCCGTCGCCCTTCCCCCGCCCTGCCGCTTTCTTTCCCTTCCCTTCTCTTCCCTGGAGCCGACCGTGCAGTTCACCGTGGACATGAACCTTTGTGAGAGCCACGGGCAGTGCGTCTTCGCCGCCCCCGAGGTGTTCTCCTTCGACGACGAGGACTACCTCGTCGTCGCCCCCGACCCCGACGGGTCCCTGCGCGACAAGATCGAGAAGGCGGCGAGTACCTGCCCGGTACGGGCCATCACCCTCGCGCCGGCCGCACGGTGAGCGCCGACAGCCGCCGACTGGTGATCGTCGGCGCGTCCCTCGCCGGCCTGCGGGCCGCCCAGGCCCTTCGGCAGGAAGGCTTCACCGGCAGTCTGACGCTCATCGGCGACGAACCCCACGCCCCCTACGACCGGCCGCCGCTCTCCAAGAGCTTCCTGACGTCCGAGGCCCCACCGCCCGACACCGGTCTGCCCATGCCCGCCGGCCTCGGCGCGCACCTGCTGCTCGGCAGCCCCGCCGCGGAGCTCTCACCGGAAGAACGCGTGCTCTCCCTGGCGGACGGCACCCGCGTTCCCTACGACGGCCTGTTGATCGCCACCGGAGCCAGGGCCCGCGGCCGGCCCGGCGCGGCGCCCCCTCCGGGGTCCTGACCCTGCGCGGCCGCGACGATGCGGAGGTCCTGCGGAGCAGGCTCGGCTCCGGGCACCGGCTCGTTGTGCCTGGCCACCCGCGGGGTGACGGTCGGTCAGGCGGCCTCGTGCTCCGCTTCCAGCTCCTTCTTCAGGCGCTGCAGAGTGACCTTCATCGACTCCCTGTTGTGAGTGGCCCGGTCCCGGACACCGGTCACCAGCGAACTGGCGACGGTGATGAGCCTGCCCCGCCGGTCCACCCAGGTCTCGGTGACCCGGGTGGACGCGCCGTTCTCCTCCGGCTCGAAGGCGTAGCTCCACTCCGCGACGAGCATCCCGGCGGCACGTACCTCGAAGGCGAACCGTTCCCCCGGCACGGCCGCGGTGACCGTGCACGCGGTCGACCACGGCCGTCCCTTGGCGCCCTGGTTGCGGCCGGTGAAGCGGGTGCCGACCGCGGTGCCGGAGCCGCCGCCGGTGGCCCCGGTGATCTCGGCCCCGGTGCATTCGGGGCTCCAGCGGCCCATGTTCGTGACCTCGGCCACCGCTTCGTAGACGACGGCGGGCGGGACTGCTATTCGGGTCGTCTCCGAGACGGTCCGGGGCAGCTCCGGCGCTGACTGCGACATGGTCTCGTTCCTCCAGACATTACGGCGGATTGCCGCTGTTCGGGCGTTGCAGCAGGGCGTGAAGCGTACCAACCGGAAGGATCGCCACCACCTCGGCTCCAGAGCAAGGCTTCACCTCCCTCGCTCACCTTCAACCATCGCCTGATACAAGGAAAATGACGGGCAGTCACTTCGCTGGTCCGAGCCGTGCCTGCCCTCCGTCGGGTCCGACGGACCGCGGCGGAGGCGCCGTTACGGCCGGCAGGTCCTGTCGGCCGCCGCCGCGTCGTCACGCCGAGGCCGGGTGAGCCCCGGGCGATGAAGCCGCAGGACGTGACGGGGGCGGGGTGTCAGGCCTTCGCGAACTGGGCGACGTACTCGTCGAAGGGCTCGATGCCGACTTCCGCACGGAGTTCGTCCATCCGCTCGGGCTCTTCGCAGGGCCACGGAACCGGTGAACCGTCCTTCACACCGGCAATTTGAGTGCCGTAGACCTGCTTGCGGCCCTCGTTGACCAGTGTGCGGTCGCGCAGAAAAGCCAGCTCACGGGGGCCGGCCGAGCCTGCCGACACCGCCTGTTGCATCAACCGGAGGGCGCGCCGCTGGACATCGAGCTGCCGGTCGGCGTGCTGGGCGATCAGCCACGCCGCGCCTGCGGCCTCCTCGCCGACCAGTTCTGCCGTCGGCCAGCCGTGCTCGTCCATGATCTCGTTCAGCCGGTCGCCGTGCCGTGCGGTCAGTCGCCGCCACTCCAACTGCTCGGCCGGGTCGTCGCTGTTCGCGCGGATTGAGGTCTGGCGATCGGCCGCAGCCATGTCGGTGAGTTCCACCGCCAGCGTGGCAACGTCGTGCGTCATACTCAACTCCCTGGTTGTGTCGGATCATTGTGTTCGTCGACCGCAACCCTAAAGGCTCGAATCAGGTGTAAAGATCATTCCGGAGAACGGTGGCAGAAGCCTGCTCGCACCCGGAAAATGGATTTGTGCCCGGAGTCGGAGCCGAACGAGATGCCCCGGCTGCCGACCCGTGCCAAATGGCTGCCCCGGGCCCTCCGGCGCCTGCCGCGACCGCCTTCTCCGGATGCGGTGGCACCGCCGGGCGGTTCCGGTCCGACGCCCGGCGGCCTACGGAGCGGGTGTGTAGCCGCGGGTGCGGACGAGGTTGTGGGTGAGTCGGGTGAAGGCGTGGGTGGCGGCGCTTTCGTAGGCGTCTGTGCGTCGCAGGAGGGTGACGGTGCGGGCGGGCAGGGGCGGGGTGAGGGGGACGGGGGTGAGGTGGGGATGGTCGTGGGTGATGGCGTCGGGCAGGACGGTGGCCAGGCCGGTGCGTTGGACGATTTCGGTGAGGGCCTGGATGGAGTTGGCCTCGACCGTGATGCGGGGGGCGGTCCGGTGGCGGGTGAAGTAGGCATCGATGTGGCTGCGGGTGGCGAAGTCGCCGCTCAGCAGGGCGAGTTGCTGGTCGGTGAGCTCTCTCACGGGTAGCGGGGAGGCCTGGTCGGCAGCGGGTTGGCGGGTGCCGGTGACCAGAGTGAGGGTCTCGGTGAACAGGGCGGTGGCGGTGATGCCGGGGAGGTGGGCGCCGACGAAGGCGATGCCGAGGTCGAGGTCGTCGGCGAGCAGAGACGTTTCGATGCGGTCCTGGGACATCTCCGTCAGGGTGAGGCCGACGCCGGGGTGGCGGGCGTGGAGCTCGGCGATGAGCGGGCCGATCAGGTAGGCGGTGAAGGTGGGGGTGACGCCCAGGCGCAGGTGGCCGCGGGAGAGGTCCTGGACGTCATGAACGGCGCGTTCGGCGGCGGCCAGGTCGCGCAGCGCGCGCCGGGCGTGGTCGGTGTAGACGGCTCCGGCGTCGGTGAGGCGCACGGTGCGGCCGGTGCGGTCCAGCAGCTGCACGCCCAGGGTCCGCTCCAGCTGCTTGATCTGCTGGGAGAGCGTGGGCTGGGAGATGTGCAGTTCCTCGGCGGCGCGGGTGAAGTTGCCGTGTTCGGCCACGGCGAGCAGATAGCGCAGGTGACGCAGTTCGAGAGCAGCCATGACCGCGACTATAGTTGAAGTCAATAAATTTTATGCCCAATGGCTCTTGGGTGCTATAGGTGCAGGTCATGCATGGTTGATCTCGCCAACCAGCAGGGGGTCGATCACCACCCGAAAGGAGTGACCATGGAGGACCTCGCCGACGGCGTCGCCCGTTCCCAGGAGGACGCCTTCCGGCAAGGGCGGAGCTGCTGGGTCTGGACGGCGCGGCGCTGCTGCTGCAGACCATCCCGGTCCGCGGTTCGATGCCGAACCGGATCCCGACCGACCCGACGATGTGCCGGTTCTACGAGATGCTCCAGGTCTACGGCACCACCCTCAAGGTCCTGGTCCACGAGGGGTTCGGCGACGGCATCATCTCCGCGATCGACTTCGGGCTCGACGTGAAGAAGGCCGCCGGCCCCGAGGGCGGCGGAACCGGGCCGTCGCCGTCCGGGCGCATCCGCGCGAGGAGCCTGCTCGTCGGGGCGACGGCGGCGCACATGCTCTCGCCGGAGTTCGTCAGGGGCCTGGTTCTTCCCGCGTGTCGAAGGCGTCGCGGGCACGCTCGATGGCGGGCAGATGCTCTGAGGCCCACGCCAGCAGTACGTCCACGGGATGCCGGAGGGTCTTGCCGAGGGCCGTGATGCGGTACCTGATCGCGATGGGGCGCGTGGAGACGACCTCGCGCTCGATCACGCCGTTCCGTTCGAGTCGCCGAAGTGTCGCGGTCAGCGACTTCTGCGTGACCTGCGGGATGGCCCGGCGCAGTTCGTTGAAGCGGCAGGGGCGTTCGCAGAGTTCGTCGAGGACGCTGAGGGACCACTTGTCGAGGACTTGATCGAGCAGTTCGCGGTGCGGGGCGTCGATGCGGAGTCCGGCGTCGGTATCCATGGCGAAACCTGGTCTCGTTGAAGTGTCCTTCTTGCACTAAGTAGCTTACGGATACCTAGTTCGGAGGAGAGATACACCCATGACTGTTCAGCACTTCACGCCGGAAGGCATGCTGCAGCCGGTCCCGTACCACCACGTGGCCGTGGGCACCGGGACGACGCACATCCACGTCAGCGGTCAGGTCGCCCGCCGGGCCGACGGGACGCCGGTCGCCCCCGGTGACCTGGCCGGGCAGGTCGCGCAGGCACTGCGCAACACCGCCGTCGGGCTGGCGGGCGCGGGCGCGTCGTTCGCGGACGTGCTGCGCCTGACGTTCTACGTGACCCGGTGGAGCCCGGAGAGGATCGGCGACTTCATGACCGGTGTGGAGGCCGTCGCCGATGAGATCGGGCTTCGTCTCCCCATGCCTCCGGCCTCCCTCATCGGTGTCGAGTACCTCTTCGAGCCGGATGTGCTCGTCGAGGTCGAGGCGACCGCGCTGCTCGGATGATTCTTGAGACAGATGTCTTTCGGCACCGTCTTCATGTGATCGTGGCTTTGTGCGCGACAGAGGGTTCTGGCGCACGTTCCATTCGTGTCGTGAGGCGCAGCATCTGTGGCCCAAGGGTTGTCCCGCCAGGCATTGCGGGACAACCCTTGGGGCCAATCCGCGCACACCGGGCTTCACCAGGATCAGTGCTGCGCGGGAGGCGGTCATGGGCGATGTCCCGCTTCGCCGCATGGGCCTCTGCCGAGGCCTCGCCGCGGATGTGCTGATCGGCGAGCGGCCCACCATTCTCCAGCAGGAAGGATGGGCCGCTTTGTGCGTCCGTCACAGGGTGTTGGTGCCTCTGGGGGCGTTGCCGGCGGCGGGAAGCGGCTGGTGTCCCTCGTCCCAGTGGTTGGACCATCCGCAGAGCCCGCATGCGTACCGGCCGTTGAGGCCGTGGATTTCGGCGTCGCAGCCACGGCATCTGGTGGTGGTGATCTCCGGGGTCATGGCGGGGCCGGGTGCGGTGGACGACCAGCCGCATTGGTTGCTGCAGGCCCATGACCCGTCGGGGCCCTGGGTGGCTGCTGCGCCGCAATTTCCGCACGTCATGATGGCCTCCGGGGTGGCCTCGCCTGTGGGGGTGGCGGCGAGGTCAGGGCCAGTTTGGCAGGGTTGGAGGGTGAAGGGGAGGGGTTCGGGGCGAGGGCGACCCGTTCTGGGATGGTTCGACGCGCCTGCCGCCATTGCCGCCATTGGCGTCCTCGCGGTCCTCGCGGTCCTCGCCGTCTCCGCCGACCTCGTGCAGCTCTGTCGAACGCGGGGCATTTCCGGTGGCCTCCGCCCTGAGCGTCACTCGGTCGTCGGGGTGGGCCGGCCTGCTCCGAGAGGTGTCCACTTTGGAGCCTCGGGCTGGATCCCGGCCGAACGACAGGGCTGCGCGAGCGACGCTCGCCGATGTGGCGCCAAGCCCGGTCCGCTCCCGGAGCGGGCCGTGCCCGCTCTGACATCCGGACTGTGCGAGGCGCCGACCGGCATCCACGCGACCGGGCTCGTCCGGCGGGACCTGAAGTTCTCGAACATCATGGTCACCACCGGCGGGCCGGAGGTGACCGACCGCGGCATCGTCCGGGCGCTGCACGGACCCACACGGGGCGGGCCGATGAAGCGGCGCCGCCCCGGCCTCACTTCACCCGCGGGGCTATGGCCTTCGCCAGTTTCACGACATCGGCGAAATCCCCGTACTCGTTGTCGGAAGCCACCGACAGCACCCGGTCACCGATCTGCATCATGACGAACTCCTGACCGACGTAAGCCGCCCGGTCGACCTTGACGAGCACGCCTTCCTCCCGCGGGCCGTCAACCGCGCTGACGGTCACCGTCACCGGATTGAGCTGCCCCGTGGAGCTCTGCTCGTAGGTGCTTCCGCAGACCCCCTCCAGCAACTTCAGCCTGCTGAGCACCCTCTCCGCCTCCCCCGCGGAGTAGGAGTTCACCACGACCCCGACTTCGTGGGACGACGAGTCGACGACCCCCACTTTGGCGTACGCGGCCGAGCTGCCGATGGCCGCCCCCGTTCCGCGGGCGGCCAGCTGGTCACAGCTGGGGACCGTGGGGCTGGGATCGGCGGATTGCGGCAGCGGCTTCGGGCCACTGTCCTCCTCCGTGAAGACGGAGGACAGCTTCCAGCCCGCAGGCAGGGTGTTCTTGGTCGGCAGGTAGGTTTTCAGGACCGACCCCGGCACCACGTTCGGGTCCACGGTGGGGGGTGCGGGCGTCACCGGCGACGGGCTGGCAGCGGAACCGGCCGCTGCCGACGGGCTTTCGGCCGATGCCCCGGCCGTCGGCTGCTCTGTCGGCTGCGAGCTGCAACCCGCACAGATGACGGCCGCGCACACAGCCCCGGCAACTGTGGAGAATCGGAATGTACTCACCAACACCTCGTCTCTCTGCTCTGTAAGACAGCACATCAGACTGACACGCCCACCGTTGCGAACCACATGTGGGGCCACCCCTGACGCCCCACCGGTCAGCTGCACTCCAAAGGGCCGCCCGGCTTTCCGGGGCCTTTGCGTCGTCGACCGCCTCTCCTTCAACGGCACCGTCATCGAGCCGGGAACCGCCTCCTGCCGACTCGCCACCACCCACGCCCGCACCGCGCAGGACCCTGCGGGCTGAGCAAGAACTCGCTGGTCACAAGCTCGAACCAGTTGCCATGATCCACTTCATGGCGATCCTCGACATCCTGACCGAAGTTGCGAGGACAAGCCGATGGGGCCCCGTGGCCACCGGCGCCGACTGGAACGAGGTGACCACGATCTTCGGCGACCAGTGCGCCCTCACGGCCCTTCCCAGCGGAGCGACCTTCGCCTTCGAGATCGCCCAAGGCGCAGAACCGGTCCTGAACGTCGTGGGGCTACCGGGCGACTCCCACGACTGCCCAGTCCCGCCTCGCCGGACGACACCCTGACAAGTGTTGTCAGAACTCGGGTTCTGGCTCGGCTTCTGTGATGCGGCCACGCTGAGTGACGAATGTGGTCTGCTGGACGGGTCGGGAAGTTGCCCCGAAGACGAGCCTGAAAAGCCCTGCAGATGGAAGAACCGTTGATGGTGTGGCTGACATCGTCCATGCGATCAAGGTTTTGGAGGACTTGGCCCAGTGCGGATCTATATCAGTGCGGACATGGAGGGCATTACGGGGCTTGTCGACTCCGACGATGTCCAGCCCGGTGGCCGGGACTACGAGCGCGGACGTCAGATGATGGCCGAGGACGTCAACGCGGCCGTCCGAGGAGCGGTCGCAGCAGGCGCCACCCACATCACCGTGAACGACGCACACGGCCCCATGCGCAACCTTCTGCCCGAGGCCCTGCACCCGGCGGCCCGCCTCATCCGCGGCAAACCCAAGAACATGGGCATGCTGGACGGTCTCGCTGCCGACCACGACGCCGTGATCTGCGTCGGTTACCACTCCCGAGCCGGCACACTCGGTGTGCTGAGCCACAGTTTCATGGGGCACGAGATCGAGGACATGTGGCTGGACGGCCGGCCGGTGGGGGAGATCGGCCTGGCCCACGCGACCGCAGCAGCTCTCGGTGTTCCCGTGGCGGTACTCACCGGCGACGACAGCGCTTGCGAGGAAATGAAGGAGTGGGACCCCTCGGTCACCACCGTGGCCGTGAAGTACGCCCGTGACCGTTTCGCGGCCGAACTACGCCCTGCGGACGAGGCACGTGCGGCAATCGAAAAGGCCGTTGCCACAGGCTGTGTCGCATCGAGGGTTCCGTCGACGGTTTCGGAACCGGCCACCCTCGCCGTCCGATGGCAGTCGGCCTCGGTGGCCTCCGCGCTTCAGGGCATCCCCGGGGTCACCGCCACGGACCCCCGGATCGTTCAGGCGCAGGGCGCTCTGCCCAGCCTCTACCGTCAGTTCGGGGTGTGGATGCGGGTGGCGGCTTCCATGACCACCCAGTCACCGTACTGCTGACCACTGTGAACGGAACTGAATCGCACCAGGTCCCATTCGCCCCTGCCCCAGCACCGGGCGACGGCAGGTGACGAACCACAGGCTGCTGAGGTGACTGGTGCGGCACGGCCTGCCAGTCACCTGTACAGCAGGACAGGCTTGCACAAGATTAAAAACCGGCGCGACCGAACAACTGACGCTTGAGCACCTTGGTCCGGTTCACGCGACCTTCGACGGCGCCTGAATTCCAGGGCAGGGCCGGTTCGGCGATGGCGGCATCACGGTCGCGGCAGACGACTTCGACACCGGGCCGTTGGGCCGGTCACGCGGTCGGCGTCGATGCCTTCCGGTCCGGCAGCAGGTCGAGCAGGCGCCGGGTCCCGGCGGGAACAACAGCTCCTTCAGCCAAAGCGCGATCTCTTCCCCGGCCCCGACCGGTCATCCCGACAGCCCTGACCATGGCTCATTTTCGGGCGACTTCACCTGCTGCCCGGAAGGCTCATCCGTTACTCGGCGTGGCCGCGCGACGAAGCCGCGCGAAGAAGTCCGGCGTGGGCTGACCGCGCTGTTCCGGTCGATCACCAACCCCTGCGGCCCCGGCACCCGCTGAGGAGGGTGATCACTCACCGAAGCGAGTAGACAGTGTCTACTGCGCCTGGTGGACGCTGTCCACGACCGATGAGAGCTCCCTCCGGGAACGGTTGATCGATGTCGGGGTCAACCTCGTGCCGACCGAGGGCTCCGCGTCCGTGGGGCTGCGGGAAATCGCCCGTCGAGCGGGGGTGTCGCACGGGGCGCCGCGGCGGTACTTCCCCACGCACCACGCGCTGCTCTCGGCTGTGGCCCATCGCGGCTTCGAGGACCTCGGAACCCGGTCCGAGGCCGCAGCCACCGATACAACCGCACCACGCGACCAGTTGGAGGCCCTTGCGCGGACGTACGTCGGGTACGCACTGGAACGCCGCGGCATGTTCGAGCTGATGTTCCGGCACGACCTGCTCACCTTGCTCGGCGCGGGATTCGCCACCGTGATGGTCACCACCACCGGGACCGTCGTCGGTGACGCGCCTCCCGGATACGCCGGGGTCCTCGGCGGGCTCAAGCAGACCGCCATGAACATCGGGCCGACCCTCGGCATCGCCGTCGCGGTCGGCACGAGCAGGACGCCCGCGCCCGCGTTCGACTCCGCCCTGCTGATCCTGGCCGGAATCGCAGTCCTCGGCCTGCCGTTCGCTTCGCTGCTCCCCTCGGGGCGCCCGACCGACCACGCGGGATGCGACACCGCCGATCACAGCACCTGATGATGCGCAACGCTCTTGGTGGAGTGGTGGAGTGGTGGAGTGGTGGAGTGGCAGATGCCCTGATCGGCTCCCGTCCGACCTGCATGCGGGAGGTGCGTCTCCTGCGCAAAGGGGGCTTTCGGTTGTGCACCGGGCCTCACCCCGCACCGGAAACCAACGGACATCGGTTCCGGCGGACGGCAAAAAGACAAAGGCAGGGAACTCTCCCTGCCTCTCTCAACTTATAGCGCACCGGGTGGCTTGCGGCAAGACCCGGGTGGTGCAGCAGAATCGTCGGCCGAAGCCACAGCCTGCGGAAATGAGAGGCACACCGTGCGTGTGCCGTTGTCGAGGTACGAGGGGCGCGGTGACGTCCGACCAGTGGACGTGCCGGTGGTCCGACCGGCCAGTGCAGTGCGGTGCGGTGGGGTGCAGTGGAGCAGGACTGTCTCGGAGGAGTCGCAGTGATCGAGCAGTACGTATTGGACCTTCAGGAGATCGACGAGTCCCGGGTCGCGGTCGTCGGGGGCAAGGGCGCGCACCTGGGCGCGCTGTCGCGGATCGAGGGCATCGGCGTGCCGGCCGGCTTCTGCGTGACGACGGACGCCTTCCGGCGGATCTTGGCACAAGCGCCGTCGATCGACGACCGGCTCGATCAGCTGTCGCGCCTGGATCCGGACGACCGGGAGACGACCCGCGAGCTCAGTGCGGAGATCCGAAGGACCATCGAGGGAATCACCCTTCCGGACGACCTCGTGTCGGCGATCACCGGCGCGCTCGCCCGGCTCGGCGACCGGGCCGCCTACGCCGTCCGATCCAGCGCCACGGCGGAGGACCTGCCGACGGCCTCCTTCGCCGGCCAGCAGGACACGTACCTGAACATCGTGGGGACGAGGGCGATTCTCCGGCACGTCAGCCGGTGCTGGGCCTCGCTGTTCACCGAGCGGGCCGTGATCTACCGCCGACAGAACGGCATCGACCACCGTACGGTCCACATGGCCGTGGTAGTGCAGCAGATGGTCTTCCCGCATGCGGCCGGCATCCTGTTCACGGCCGACCCCGTCACGGGCAACCGGAAGGTCGCCACCGTGGACGCCGGCTTCGGCCTCGGCGAGGCCCTGGTCTCCGGCCTGGTGAACCCGGACGTCTTCACGGTGCGCGACGGCGAAGTCGTCACCAGGAAGATCGCCGCCAAACAGCGTGCCGTTCACGCCCTGCCGGCCGGCGGTACCCGGGAAGTGGCGATCGACGCGCAGCAGCAGGAGCAACCGGCGCTGACGGATGCGCAGGTCGTGCGGCTCGTGCAGCTCGGACGGCGGATCGAAGCACACTTCGGGCGCCCGCAGGACATCGAGTGGTGCCTGGTCGACGACGGCTTCCGGATCGTTCAGAGCCGGCCGATCACCACACTGTTCCCCGTCCCCGAGAGCGGCGACCAGGAGAATCACGTCTACGTCTCCGTCGGCCACCAGCAGATGATGACCGACCCCATGAAGCCACTGGGGCTCTCCGTGTGGCAGTTGACTGCCATGGTGCCGATGCACGAGGCCGGCGGGAGGCTGTTCGTCGACGTCACCCGGCGCCTGGCCTCGCCCGCGAGCCGCGCCGGGCTCCTGGACCTCGTGGGGAGGGGCGATCCCCTGGTCAGGGACGCGCTGGAGACCGTCCTCGAACACGACGGCTTCGTCCCCCCGCTCCCGGACACGGGCCCCGGCGGGCCGCCGCCGACGGGCGGCGCGCCCTCCCCGGTCGAGACCGATCCGGCCGTCGTCACCGAACTGATCGAGCGCAACCGGGCGTCCGTCGCCGCCTTGGAGCGTGACATCCGTACGAAGACGGGACCGGAGCTGTTCGACTTCCTCCTCGACGCCTTCGAGGAGCACAAGCGGGTGCTCGGCGACCCGTTGAGCATTCAGGTGATCATGGCGGGGATGGAGGCCACCTGGTGGCTCAACGACAAGCTGGGGGAGTGGCTGGGCGAGAAGAACGCGGCCGACACGCTCACGCTGTCCGCCCCCGGCAACATCACGTCGGAGATGGGACTGGCGCTGCTCGACGTCGCGGACGTGATCCGTCCGAAGCCGGAGGTGGTGGCGTTCCTGCAGGGCGTCGAGGACGAGGGCTTCCTGGAGGAACTGGCGAAGCTCCCGGGCGGGACCGAAGCACGCGACGCCGTGGAGAGCTATCTCGACCGGTACGGCATGCGCTGCGTCGGCGAGATCGACATCACGAGGCCGCGTTGGCGCGAGCGGCCCACCACGCTCGTGCCCGTGCTCCTCGACAACGTCAGGAACTTCGAGCCGGGCGCCGCCGAACGGCGCTTCGAAGAAGGCCGGCAGGAGGCGCTGAAGAAGGAACAGGACGTGCTGTCACGCCTGCGAGCCCTGCCCGACGGGGACCGGAAAGCCGACGAGGCCAAGCGGATGATCGACCGGGTCCGAACCTTCATCGGGTACCGGGAGTACCCGAAGTACGGCATCGTCAGCCGCTACTTCGTCTACAAGCAGGCCCTGCTGGCGGAGGCCGAGCGCCTCGTGCGGGCCGACGTGCTTCCCGAGAAGGAGGACGTCTTCTACCTCACGTTCCAGGAGTTCCACGACGTCGTGCGCTCGAACCGGGTGGATGACCGGCTCATCCAGCAGCGCAAGGAGGCGTTCCGGTCGTACCGCGCGCTCACACCGCCCCGGGTGCTCACATCGGACGGTGAGGCCGTCACCGGGGCGTACCGGCGCGACGACGTGCCGGCCGGCGCCCTGGTCGGCCTACCGGTCTCCTCCGGGACCGTCGAGGGAAGGGCCCGCGTCGTCCTCGACCTGGCGGAGGCCGATCTCGAGGCGGGCGACATCCTGGTCACGTCCTACACGGACCCCAGCTGGTCGCCCCTGTTCGTCGGAATCACGGGCCTGGTGACGGAGGTGGGCGGCCTGATGACCCATGGCGCGGTGATCGCCCGGGAGTACGGCCTGCCGGCCGTCGTGGGCGTGGAGCGGGCCACCCGACTGATCCGGGACGGGCAGCGGATCCGCGTGCACGGAACCGACGGGTACGTCGAGATCCTGCCCTGACCGACCCCACACTCCACCGGGACCACGAAGCACGGCTCACCGGCCCGCGCCCCCGCCGACGCCGTGCTTCGTGAGACGCCGTGCTTCGTGACGGCCTTTCCTCCCCCACCGCTCGACCCGATGGAGGGCGTGGACCCCGTGTGGCGCCCGGCTTGTGACGAAGCCCCTGCCACAGGCGGTGAAGCCCTCGGCCACAGGTGGTGAAGCCCCCACCACAGGCGGTGAAGCATCCGGCCGCAGGCGGCGAAGCACCGGCCGCAGGTGGTGAAGTTCCCGACCATGCACGCCCTTTCCTTTGTGTGGCACGCCCACATGCCCCGCCGCCCACCCGCCCGCCTAAGGTGTGCCCACCCGGTGCCGGGACGGCAACGGGCGGACGCGCCATGGGCGCACGAGCGCGGGAGAGGCCGGGACATGGCTGACAGACGGAGTCCGGGACGCCGGTGGCGGCTGCGTGCCGCCCGGGTCATGGCGGTGGCAGGGGTCGTCGCGGCGGCCCTGGTGGCACCGAACGCCACCGCGAGCGGCACGACGACGGCCGCCTCCGCCGCGCCACCCGCCTACCTCACCCTTGAGGCGAGCTACGGAGCCGGCACCGTCACCAACGGCTGGGACCACGTCGAGCGTTACCTCGACACGACCAGCGGATTCAGCACCGAGGGCTACCCGGCGGACGGCCGCGGTGATCAGGACGGCAAGCGCGTCACGTACTTCGGCGGCGTGGCCCGGCCCTCCTCGGGCAAGTTCCTGCTCTACTCGGCCCCCGGCTGGAACACCAACAGCCGCACCACACCCGTCCTCCTCGTGCACGGCGCGAACGACACCGCGGACCGTGCCTGGGCCAACCCCGGCGAGTCGGGCGGCTACGGCTGCGGCGCCCTCACCTGCCCGTCCACCGGGCTGATGCAGTACCTCTCCGCACGCGGTCACCGTGTCTTCGCCGTCGGCTTCGCACACAAGCAGGGCGACAACCTCATGCAGGCGCAGATCGTCGGCGACGCGATCGCCGTCATCAAGGCGAAGCTGGGCGTCGACAAGGTGGACCTGGTCGGCTGGAGCAAGGGCGAGATGTCGACCCGCGCATACGTGTCCTCCGTGAAGCCGAGCTGGGGACGGGCCTACGCCGGAGACGTACGCCGACTGATCACCGTCGGCGGCCCGAACGGCGGCTACGACTACCCCTACGCCCACGGCTGGGCCCACGACTTCTCCATCTGGCCGGAGTGCGGAGGCAAGATCAACGCCCCCTCCCCGCACTCCCGCATGACCTGCTACGGGCAGTACACGGCCCACCCGGAATTCTCGATGACACCCTCCGGCGGATACGACAACTACCCCGGCCAGCGCCAGATGCTGGCCCGCTGGGACGGGAAGTACGGAGTCGACGGCGCCGCCCAGGACTGGTACACGACGTACTACGGCGGCCAGGGCTTCTACACCGCCGGCAGCGGCATCCAGGCCGCCATCGACGCCGGTTCACTGATCAAGCCGCTGCACAACGCCGGGGTGCCCGCCTCGGTCACGACGTACCTGCTGGCCGGCGGATCCCCGGACGTGATCGGCATCTTCAACGAGAACCGCGGACCCAGCGACGGTGTCGTCTTCATCGACAGCGCGCTCGACACCACGGGCATCCCCACAGTCGGCGGCAAGGAGACCATCCTCGGCGCCAACCACCTCGAACTGGGGTGGAACTCATCGGCCGCCGCCCAGATCGCCACCTGGCTGTCCTGAAGGACCCCACATGACCACGCTCCGCACCCGCCGCGTCGCCACCGACCGGCTGACCCAGCAGATCACCGAAGCGAGGGACGAGGGCGAAGCCGTCGTCTTCGTCCACGGCAACGTCTCCTCCTCCGCGTTCTGGCACACCGCCCTGGGCGGACTGCCGGACCGCTACCGCCCCATCGCCGTCGACCTGCGCGGCTTCGGCGGCACCGACCCGCTGCCCGTCGACGCCACCCGGGGCCTGCGGGACTACGCCGACGACCTCGACGCGCTGCTCACAGCACTCCGGGTGGACCGGGTCCATCTGGTCGGCTGGTCCATGGGCGGCGGCGTGGTCATGCAGTATCTGCGCGACCGCCCGGACCGGGTGCGTTCCCTGACCCTGGTCAACCCCGTCTCCCCCTACGGCTTCGGCGGTACCAGCGGAGTGGACGGAACCCTCAACTCCGAGGACGGGGCCGGATCGGGCGGCGGCACGGCCAACCCCGAGTTCGTGCGGCTGCTCGCCCAGGGCGACCGGAGCGAGGATTCCACGTTCTCGCCGCGCTCCGTCCTGGCCGCCTGCTACGTCAAACCCCCGCTGCGCCCCGAACACGAGGACGAGTACGTCGAGTCCATGCTCACCACGCGCACCGGCGACGACCACTACCCGGGCGACAGCGGGACATCCGCCCACTGGCCCGGAATCGCACCCGGCACGCGCGGCGTGCTCAACTGCCTCGCCCCCACCCACTTCCGCATCGACGACCTGCACCTGATCGGCCACAAGCCGCCGGTGCTGTGGATACGGGGCGAGGACGACGTCATCGTCTCGGACACCTCGATGTTCGACCTGGCCCACCTGGGCGCGGTCGGTGCGGTGCCGGGATGGGACGGCACACCGGCGCAGCCGATGGTGGCGCAGACGCGTCACGTCCTGGACCGTTACGCGGCGGCGGGCGGCACGGTGCGGGAGGTCGCGGTGGCCGACGCCGGGCACGCGGTGCACCTCGAACGCCCCGAAGCATTCCGCGAGGCACTGCTGGAGGTCCTGTCGGCATGACGGTGTGCGGTACCCGGCAGGGGGCGGTCCGCGGCCGCACCTCCTCCGACGGAGTGACGTCCTTCCTCGGCATCCCGTACGCCGCCCCGCCCTTCGGCGCGCGGCGGTTTCGGGAACCCTCCCCGGCCGAGCCCTGGACGGGGGTGCGCGACGCCACGACCCACGGCCCGACACCACCGCACGCTCCCTACGCACCGCCCTTCGACGCCCTCATCCCGGAAACCGTCATCGAGGGGGAGGACTGTCTGAACCTCAACGTCTGGACCCCGGCCCCGGCCCCGGAGCCGGGTGCCGGCCTGCCCGTGATGGTGTGGCTGCACGGAGGGGCGTTCACCAACGGCTCCGGCTCGACGCCCGCGTACGACGGAGGCACCTTCGCCCGCGACGGCGTCGTCTGCGTCACGCTCAACTACCGTCTGGGCGCGGACGGTTTCCTGCGCCTCCCCGGCCGCCCCGACAACCGGGGCCTGCTCGACCAGATCGCCGCCCTCCGGTGGATCCGGGACAACATCGCCTCCTTCGGCGGCGACCCGGACCGGGTGACGGTCTTCGGCGAGTCGGCGGGCGCCATGAGCATCGGCACCCTTCTGAACACCGAAGCGGCCCGGGGCCTGTTCCGGAGGGCGATCCTGCAGAGCGGGGCCTGCCACCACTTCCTGCGCCCGTCGTCGGCCGCGCTGATAGCGGCCCACCTGGCGGAGAAACTGGGCATCGAGCCCACCCCGGAGGCTTTCGCGGCCGTCCCCCTGCCGGAACTCCTCCCGGCCCAGGCGGAACTGCGCGCAGAGGTGAACGCCCGCCCGGACCCGGCCCGTTGGGGCGAGGCAGTACTGAACATCATGCCCTTCGAGCCGGTGCAGCCCGCATTCGTCCTGCCCGGCCCCGACTGCGACGTCGACCTCCTGATCGGCAGCAACACGGAAGAGTACCGCCTCTTCCTGGTCCCGACGGAGCGCCTTCACACCCTGCCCGAATCCGCACTCCGCGCCATGACCGCGGCCTACGGCCTCGATCCGGCCACGGCCCTCCCGGTCTACCGGGCGACCCGCCCCGACACCACGCCGGGCGAACTCCTCGCCGCGGTGGCGACCGACTGGTTCTACCGCATCCCCGCCATCCGCCTCGCCGAATCCGTCCCCGGCTCGTACCTGTACGAATTCGCCTGGCGCTCCCCCCGGTTCGACGGAGCCCTCGGCGCCTGCCACGCCCTGGAACTCCCCTTCGTCTTCGACCGCCTCCACGACCCCTCCTACGCACCGATGCTCGGCGCCCACCCGCCCCAGGCCCTCGCGGACGCCATGCACGGGGCGTGGGTCTCCTTCGCGAAGACGGGGGACCCCGGCTGGGAGGCGTACGACACCACGACCCGCACCACGATGACCTTCGCCACCGCACCCGAGGCCACCCCGGTCACCGACCCGCGCGCGCAGGAACGGCTCCTGTGGGAGGGCGTGCGCTGAGCGCACCCCTTCCGTCCCGCCGTCGCTCCCCACACTCCTTGCATTGTTCAAGCGCCAACTTCGCCGCCGGGGCCCCCGGACGGATGGCTCGGATCCGCACCCGGAGGCCCGGCAGAGCCGCTCACGGGATGGCTTGGCAGCTTCCGGCCACGCCATTTTTTGACTGGACATTGACAACGGTTCGGCCGACTCGCGAGGCTGCGCCCCTGACCGTGTCGTCGTCCGAACAGAGGCTCCCCCCATGACATCGCGTTCATCCCTGTTACTCGCATCCGCCCTGACCGGCGTCAGCCTGCTCTTCGCCGCGCCCGCGTCCGCGTCCGCGAGCCCCGCCCCGTCCCTCGCCCCCGCCTCGGCGTCCGCCGGTGTCACGCCCGCCAGTGCCTGCTACACCTGGAACCGGTCCCTGAGCGAGGGGGCGTCCGGGGAGGACGTACGGCAGCTCCAGATCAGGGTCGCGGGCTACCCCGGGTTCGGCGGCGAACTCGCCATCGACGGAGAGTTCGGCCCGGCCACCAGGGCCGCGGTACAACGCTTCCAGGCGGCGTACGGCCTGGAGGCCGACGGCATCGCGGGCCCTCTCACCTTCGGCAAGATCTACGAACTCCAGAAGGGCGACTGCTCCCCGGCCAACTTCGACTGGTCGGAACTCAACCAGTGCGGCACCGACTGGTCGGGCGGCCAGGTCGACGCCGCCACGGTCCAGGCCAACGTCCTGGTCACCATGTGGAAACTGCAGGCCCTGCGGCACGCGATGGGCGACCGGCCGATCGGCATCAACGACGGCTTCCGCGACCACGCCTGCAACGACGCCGTCGGCGGCGCCTCCGACAGCCTCCACATGTACGGCCTCGCCGCCGACATGAGCGCCGGTTCCCAGGGCTTCTGCGCCCTGGCCTTCGAGGCCCGCGAACACGGCTTCACCCAGATCCTGGGACCGGGCTACCCCGGCCACGACGACCACGTTCACGTCGCGGGCGGCACCGGCCGGTACTGGTCGGCCCCCAGCTGCGGCCTCTGACCCCACCCACCCCGGCTCGACGCAGCCACCGCCCGCATCCGCCACGCCCTCTCCGCCTGTCCGCCAGGCAGGCCCTCTCGCACAGAAGGGATATCTCCCGTGTTTTCCAAACTGCCCGTGAGGACCACCCTCGCCGCCCTCGCCGTCACCGGGCTGCTCGCCGCCGCGCCCTCGGCGACGGCGGTCTCCCAGGAACCGGCCGCGACCCCGGCCGCGACCCCGGTGGTCGCCGCCCAGTCGTCGTCCTCCGGTGTCACCGTGAAGATGCCGGACACGGTCGCCGACCGCCTCGGCACCGGCCGCAAAGCGTTGATAGACGCCGTCTCCACCGACGTCCTCTCCCGGTCCCACGACGCCAAGGGCCTCGCCCCGAAGGCCGCCGTCGGCAAGCTCGCCGCCGAGGGCCGCAAGGTGGTCGTCGACGTCCGCACCGTCTCGCGCGACTGGGCCCGTGGCGTCGCGTACGTCGAGGCGCCGCGCACGCACCACGGCGAGCCGGAGGGCTGGCTCTACATCGCCCACCGCAAGGACGGGCGCTGGGTCTCCGGCCTCGAAGGCGACGACCAATTCGCCGAACACGTGGCGAAGTCCCCGCTGGTCGGCAAGACCGAGCGGCAGACCATGACCGCATACGCCCAGCGCAAGGCGACGGTGCAGAAGCAGACCTCGACGACAGGGACCGTGGGGGCCCTGGCCAACACCAACGGACTGCTGCTGCCCTGGATGCCCGACTACTACATGACCCTCACCGGCGGCGCGCACTCCAGCAGCGGCTCGACCGGCTACTGGAGCAGCCTCGACTTCGCCGGCGGCAACGCCAGCGGCCGGGTCCGCTCCTCCCGCGAAGGCACCGCGACCTCGATGTGCGGCGCCGGCGGCGGCTGGACCCGGGTGATCCACCCGGGCGGCTTCTCGACGGACTACTACCACATGTGGAACACCACCTACTACAACGGGACTTCGATCGCCCGCAGCGCCCTGCTCGGCAACATCGGCACCGACACCTGCGCAGGCGGTTCCGCGACCGGAGCCCACGTGCACTGGAGCCTGCGCACCTACGACGCCAACTACAACGGCCAGTACACCTGGCTGAACGGCCGCACCATCGGCGGCTGGACCTGGTGGAACGGCTCCAGCCAGTACACCGGCTGCGCCACCCGCTCCGGCGTCACCGCCTGCCCCGGCACGGCGATCTACAACCGCACCAGCTGACAAGCGCCGGCTGACAACCGCTCTGCGACTCCGCACCCGGCCCCAATGCCGGGTGCGGAGTCATGTGGTCGAGGCTTCACCGGGTGATCGAGCCGAGGACGGTCGCCGGCCCCGCTTGCGCCGACTCCGCTCGCGCCAACCCCATGGCCAGCGAATTCAGGTGGAACAACGCTCAGTGGTCCAGCGCCGGAAGCCGGTAGCGCGCCAGGTCGACCGGGCCGGGCAGCCCCGTGGCGGGCCGTGCCGCGGCGGTCCGCGCACCCGGCATCTGCCGCTGCGGTGGTGGCGCGGCGACCTTTTTGAACGACACACCGGGCGGGGCCGCCACCGGCGTGGTGGTGCCCGGAGCGGACAGTGGGATGTCACGTCCCGGGCAGGAGGTCACGGCGGACGGCAGCGGCTGCGGGCTGGTGGGGGCGGAGCCGCCGCCGGTGAAGCAGTTGCCCCCGGTGCGGGCGGCGGCGAGGACGAACGCGGTGCCGCCGCCGACGGCGTTGCCCCGGATGCTGTTGCCCCGCACGGGATAGCCCTGGATGTCTCGCAGCACGAACGCGGCCACGCGGTGGTCGTCGATGCGGTTGCGCTCGATGCGGTTACGGGTGCCGCCGCCGATCCCGATGCCGATCCCGAAGCCTCCGTCGGCCTGCTCGGGGCTGCGATCGTCATTGTTGCCGGTGACGGTGTTGCCGATGACCACGGCCTCGTGCTGGGGGCCGAGGGCCTCCAGGTTGTTGGAGTTGAGGGTCAGGCCGACCCGGTTGCGGCGCGCCGTGTTGGCGAGGAAGTACAGGTCGCGCGAGGCGTTGGTGACCTCGATGCCGATGGCGTTGTGTTCCAGCGTGTTGTGCCGCACCACGGTGTCGCACGGGTCGCACTGTCCGACGTAGATCCCCGAGTCGGACTGCCCGGAGGCGTAGGAGTGTTCGATGACGCCACTGCGTGCGTCAAAGGCGTAGATGCCGTACAGGGCGTTGTTGTACGCGGTTACATAGGAGGCCCTGAAGCCTTTCAGCGGCGGGAACTTGACGGTGTCCAGCGGGTCGTAGCCCGCACTGCCGCCCGCACCCGAGCCCTGCAGACGTTCGTCGGTGACGCCGGTGAACAACACGCCGTTCGCCAGGTGGTTGCGGACGGTCAGGTTCTCCACCACCGACTCCGCGCCGGTGACGGTGATTCCGTTGGGGCGCCGGAACTCCCCGTCCACGACGGTCCTGTCGCGGTCGGCGCCGCGCAGCACCACGCGGGGCCGGCGCACGGTCACGCTCTCGTGGTACACGCCTGGTGCGACCAGTACGACGTCCCCCGGGCGGGCGATGTCGACGGCCTGCTGGATGGACGAGTACCGGTCGGGCACCCGCAGTACGGTTGGCGGCCCGGACAGCCCCTGCTTGCTGTCGGTACCGGTGGAACCGCATCCGGACAGTGCCAGGAGCGCCGCCGCGGCCGACGCGGCGATCCGTAAGGTTCGTGAACTCCGGTAGCTTGTGCGGGATTTCATAACAAGGGATCTCATGATGGAAAGGTGTATCATTACGCCTCGCCATCCGGTGGATACTGTGCGCGTTCCGTCCTCACCGCGCCCTGCGTTTCCGCGTCTCTGCCCTGGAGTCCTGGTGACCGCCCTGCCCTCGCCCCGCCGCCGTACGCTGCTGGTCGCCCCGATCGCCGCGGCCACCGCCTGCGGCACCTCCTCCGCCACGGACTCCACCCGCACTGCGAGCCCCGAAGCCTCCACGAACCCCACGGGCCCCGGCGCCTCCGGAAACGGGAGCCGCCCGGTCGTCCGTACCCAGCAGGGCATCGCCACTCCGCAACCCGCCCATGTGCTGCTGCTCGCCTACGACCTGTCGCCCGCCCGGCCGACCGCTGCGGCCGTCCGGGGCGTCCTGTCCGACTGGTGGGCCCGTCCTGCCCCGGACGTGACACCGACCGTGGCCACCGGCCCCGCCCTCCACCGCAAGCTGGGCCTGACCGCTCCGCCCCGGCTCAAGGACCTGCCGCCCTTCCCGCGCGACCGCCTCGAGGCCCGCCTCGGCGGCGGCGACATCCTGGTCCAGCTCTGCGGCCGGAGCGCGTCGGCCTGCGACCGTGCCGCCGCCCGACTCACCGCACGTGCCACCGGTGTCCTGGCCACGCGCTGGCGGCAGTCCGGGTTCCTGCCGCCCCACGCCGCGAGGGAGACCCCGCGCAACCTCTTCGGCTTCAAGGACGGCACGGAGAACCCCCGGACGGACGAACTCGCCCGTTGGGTGTGGCACGGCGATGGCAGCACCTATCTCGTCTACCGGCGCATCCACATGGCCGTCGACGCGTTCGACGCCCTGCCCGTGACCCGGCAGGAGCAGATCGTCGGACGCCACCGCGCCGGCGGAGCGCCCCTGGGCGGTCGGCACGAGCACGACCCGGTGGACCTGTACGCCAAGTCCCCGCAGGGCCGTTACGACATCCCGGCCGATGCCCACGTCCGCCTGGCCCACTCGCGCCTCGACGGCGGCGCCCGGATGCTGCGCCGGGGCTACTCCTACGACGACGGCGCCGGTGACCAGGGCCTGCTCTTCCTCGCCTACATGCGCGACCCGGCCCTGTTCGTACGGGTTCAGGAGCGGCTGGACGCCGCTGACGCGATGAACGCCTTCATCGAGCACCGGGCCTCCTTCGTGGGTCACGTACTCCCCGCCCCGGCCCCCGGTGGCTCCCTGGGTGACCAACTGCGCTGACCGGCAACGGAGTTCGCCCCCTCGGCCGCGGTGCCCGCTCTCGACGGACGCGGACTCCGTGCCGCACCCGCACGAACACGATGCTCCGGTGGGCTCGGCCCGTGCACCGCGCCGCCCCGAGGAGCGGGTCGAAGACGGTCGTCGGCAACCGCGGAAGCCGGGGGCACGGGAACGGCGGCGTCAGCCGGTGCCCCACGGCGTCTCGGGGAGCTTCGCGCTGCTTTCGCGCCCGGAGAACTCCACAGTGGTCGGGGTCCCCAGGCCCGGCATCCGCATCGTCACCCGCCGCAGGCCGCCGTCACCGTCGACCCAGTACGTCAGCGGCGACCGTCCGCCCTCGGGCCCCGCCCCGGGCGTGGCGTCCTGGGCACGCGGCCCGGCGAACCGGTCGTAGCTGCGGCCGTCGATGCGAACACGTTCCAGCCAGCGAGCCCCGGACTGTGCGAGCAACAGCGGGTTGTCGGGGCGGTCCGCGCCGAGCCCGATCAGCAACCGGAGCCCGGCGTCCAGGGGATCGGCCGTGTAGGAGCGCGCGGACCAGCCCGAGCGCGGGATGTGCTCTGCCTGCTGCCAGGGCGGACTGCTGTTGCCCTTCGGCGCGGGTGCCAGGCCGAGGCCGCCGGCGTCCCAGACGATCAGGCCGTGGTCGAGCCGCCCGGCGGCGGGCCCGGAAGTTCCGGAGGACCCGGTGGACCCGGTGACCCGGTAAGTTCCCACAGCCCGGTGGGTTCGGTAGTCCACCACGCCCTCGACCCGCACCACCACTCCGCCGCCCTCGGTGGCGGTGAGGGTGACCGCCACCGGACTGGCCTGGTACAGGTTCAGCCGCGACAGACCCAGCCTGGATGCCTCATCCATCGTCACCGGCCGCTCGGCGGGATCCTCGGAGAGGGTCCGGTAGGCGGCCAGGCCGCCCGCTGCGGCGCCACACGCCGCGATCGCGATCAGGGTTCTGAACCAGAGGGTCCGATGCGGCGTACGGCCGCCGGTCTTTCTCTTCCGCGCCATGCAGTCGCCTTCTCTCATCGGTCGGTCACACAGGAGGGCGGGTCCGCGAACCGCTGGTCCGCGAACCCGCCCGAGCCGGCCCGGACGGTCACCGGTGCCGGTCGCCCCGCTCTAGCGGTGCTGTGCCCTTCGCCTGCGCATCAGTACGACCAGGGCCGCACCGAGGACCGTGAGCGCGGCGCAGCCGGCCAGGGCCAGCGGAACCATCTGGCTCGTGCCGGTGGACGCCAGGCCCGAGTTGGATGCGTGGCCCGGAGCGCCCGGAGCGCCCGGAGCCCCCGGCGAACCCGGTTTACCCGGTGTGCCCGGTACCGGCGTCGTCGGTTTCGGCGTCGGCTCGGTGGCGGGAAGCCGTCGGTTGACCGCTGTCACCGAGACCCCGTCGTCGAGATTGTCGGAGGTCAGCACCAGCGGCCCGAATACCGGCTCGTCGGGGACGGCGTACCCTTCGGGCGGGCTGACCTCCTGCCAGTAGTAGGTCCCCGCTTCGCCGGCGCCCTTGCAGATGCCGTCGGTCGCGGTCGTGCAGGGCTTGCCGACTCGTGTGTCCGGCTCCGCCCCGGTGGTCTGCAGGCCGTCGGAGCCGTTCGTCTCCTTCCACAGCTGGAACTTCGCCCGAGCCAGCGGTTTGCCGTCCTGGTCGTGCTTGACCAGGCGCAGCACCCCCTCCTGTTGCCGGAAGCCGAAGTCGTAGGTGTGGTCGTTCTCTCCCGGCCCGCCGGTGGTCAGCGCCCGCTCCGGGAACTTCGCGTCGCGTGGGACGATGCCCTTGGAGTCGATGAAGTGGTTGTCGCCGACATCCGCGTCCGTGGGCACCCACTGGTGGAGCGGACCGCCCTTGGCATAGTCGGCCGGTTTGTCGAGGCGGATGGTGTACTTGGTCCTCGGCTGGAGGCCACCGGTGACATTGGAGTCGTCGAAGTAGTACTCGCCACGCGCCGTCGTCTCGGTCGTCCCCACGAGCTTGCCCGACTCGTCGTACAGGTTGACGGTCGCGCCCACGACCGGGCGTTGGCCCGGCCTCTGGATGCCCTTGCGCTCGGGGTCGTACCAGACCCGGTTGCCGATCTGGAGCGGGGCCTGGTCGCAGAGCACCTCCAGGTCGCCCATCGAGGCCCCCTTGCCGAACGGGGCTACGGCGCCCGGCGGGTTGAGGCGCAGGCCGAACTTCGGATCCTGCGTGCCGTCGCGCTGGAGGAACGACGTGCCGTACCCGAGGGCGGTGTGGTTGGGGTCGAAAGCGGAGGTCGCGATGGTGTTCTCGACCTTGGAGAGCGCCATGCCGGCGAACGCCGTGTTGCGGTGACCACCCCAGCTGGTGTCGAAGAAACGGGTGCCCCGGGGGGAGAGCCCGCAGCCGTTGTTGGTGTCCATCACATACATGCCGTCCGCCGGGCATGCCTTGTTCAGGTCACCGCCCGACATGACGATGGCGGCGGAGTTCGGCGTGGGACCGGCTGGCGCGCGGTCGCCGAAGCGGTCGCGGAAGGCCAGCAGCATCGAGCCGTCGGACTCGAAGCCGATCTCGCCCAACTGCGGTTCGGGGTTGGCGATGGTGGAGTTACCACACGGACGGCCGTTCTGCGAGACCGGGTAGGTGCTCGTCCACGGGAACCACCCCGCGCCGTCGCACGGGCCACCGCCGACCGTGGACTGGCGCGGATAGTCCAGCGGCTGGTCCAGCACCGGCTTCTGGAACGCTCCGGTGGCGAGGTCGAAGGGCATGACCACCGCGCGCAGGTCCGAGAGCTTCCCGGTGGACTCGCCGGAGCACACCCCGCCCACGTAACCGACGCCGTCATGCAGGCCGAGGCCGAACGGGCGCCAGTCCACCGCCGCCGGACAGCCCGGGTCCGGGATGTCGGAGACGGTCTTCGGTGCCGCTGCGGTCGTCACCGTGGCGTCATAGCGGTAGAGCTTGCGGTTGTTGAGGTTGACGACGAACAGGTCCTTGCCGTCATCGGTGATCTTGATGCCGCCCAGACTCTCCTTGCCGGGCACGGCGAGGAAGGCGTCGTCGGTGCCCGAGCCGTGCGCCGTTGTCCCCGCGCCCGGGACGACGGTGAACAGGGTGGTCTTCTTCTGCGCGGGGTCGGTCACGTAGATCCCCCCGGCGCCACCCGGACCGTAGTCCGTGGTGCGCTTGGCCAGCGCCGAGGAGAACACCCGCTTGTCGGCCTTGTTCCACGCGATGCCGAAGAGCGTGCCGGTCTCGGCGTTGGTGGCGATGTTCGTGACGTTGACGTCGACGCCGTCCTGGCCGCGTGCGTCGTACGGGAAGGAGACCAACGTGCGCTGAGTCCCGCCCTCGCGCGTGGCGGGCTGACAGGACGTCATCAGAGGTGCGTTCTTCTGGCAGTAGTCACCCGGACTCCACAGTCCGGTGGTGTACGTCACGCTCTTCCCGTCGGAGAGGTCGACGAACTCCTCGTTGCTGCTCAACTGGTTGGGCGCACCGTCCAGTCCCCGGCGCGAGGCGAAGGCAGGGAACAGCACACCGGGCTTCGGATTCACCACCTGCACCCGGTACTTGCCGCCGGTGGTCCTGCCCGCCGACGGGGTCAGTGTCACGGTGCCGTCGGCTGCCGTGACACCCTCGATGCCCGCCCCGGCGTCGTCGGTGAGGGTCACCCTGATGCCCGCCATGCCCGGTTCCAGCGCGGGCGTCCACACACCGCTGGTGTCCACGGCCCGGATCACCCGGACCGTCACCGATCCGTCCTTCTCCTGCGAGTGCGCCACGGGCGCCCCGGCTAACCAGCCACTACCGATTCCCGAAGCGAGCACGACCAGACAGCCGACGGTGCGACGGCCGAGTAAACCCGGTCGTCGCCGACGCGGCTCGGGCGCGGCTCCCTTCACTTGTTCATGTGTGGATGTCATCCCCTGCTCTCAGCGTTCGGAGGGCCTGCAGCCCTGCTCATGAGGGAGTACATAGAAATACGGAGAACCGCATTGTCGGTGATCCTAGAGGGAAGTTGCGCAAGATCGTGACGAAATGGTGAACTCGCCCTCGTGCGGCACCCTTTCAGGAGAATTCCATGCCGGGTTGTCGATGACCGTGCAGCGCACACGTCACCTGAACTGTCCGGGGAGGACGTGGGCCGCGGTGACCCGGCGTCTCCGACCGGGGGACAATCCGAGGACGGACCCTCTCGGGACGATCGTCCATTGGGTCACCGGCCACCCCGCCACCGAGGAGACCACCCGCCGGCCGGGGCCCGCGGGTCGCGCGGGTTTTCGGGCTGCGTGTGCGCGGCCGGCCGCCGACGAAGGGCGGCGAGCCGGGCGCGAACCCGGGGATCAGCCCGGCGCGGGGACGCCCAGGATGGTGTGCATACCGCGCAACGCCCAGTCCTCCGTCCGGCTGTCGCGGTGAAGGAGCCTGGCCGGGGTGATGCCGGCGGCCAGGGACTCCAGTCCGTAGACGACCTGGGGTGCGTCCGTCCCGGACGGGAGGCCCCCGGCGGCGACGGCGGTGTCGATGTCATGGCGAAGGGTGTCCCGCCAGCGGGCGCGACCCTCGGCGATCCGGTCGTGCACGGCGCCGGTGCGACCGTCGTAGTCGTAGGTGATCTGGGTGAGCAGGCAGCCACCGGAGTAGCCGGGATCGGCGGCGTAGCGCACCCAGGACGCGCAGACGGCCAGCAGCCGCGGCAGCCCCGCATCGAGATGGCGCACCGGTTGCCAGACCCGGGTGCGGACATTCTCCAGGGCCAGGTTCACCGTCTCCAGTTGCAGCTTCTCCTTGCTGCGGAACTGGCCGATCACGCCCGCCTTGCTCATCCCCAGCCGGTCCGCGAGCCGGCCGATGGTGACGCTGTCCAGGCCCTCCACGGAAGCGATTTCGGCGGCGGCGCGCAGTACCGATCGCCGGGTTTCGAGCGCTGCCTGAGCCGATGCACGTCCTGCCATGCCCGAAATTTTAGCAAACGATCGTACGCTATCGGCGTGCGGGCGATCGCATTCCTGAATCCTCGCCATGACGCCTTCCACCGCCACCCGCCCCGGCTTTGCCGCGGTCAACCCGGCCGATCCGCACCTGCTTCTCGGCGAGATCCGGGAGCAACGACTCGACCCCGCCCGGGGGGGGGGGCCGGGGGGGGGGGGCCCCCCCCACTACCAGGGCACCGTGGGGGTGGCCGCACAGCTCCCCTACG